>NZ_JAMYPL010000009.1:0-237017 GCF_040320355.1 Mesorhizobium sp. M0715
CTTGTTGTTGTGTGGTGTGGGTGTTTTTTTTTATATTTTTAGCGAGTCTGCGTCATTTCAACAAACACTCCCATAACCCTCACCCCCCCCCGGCGGGGGGGGGGTGGGGGCCGCCCCGCCCGGGACCACGCGCTGCCGCGTTTGATGTCGGACGATGCGGACAGCGCAACCGAAAGGGGGCCGAATGAACTGGCTTGAAAACTTGCGGCGCAGTTTCCTTGACTGGCAAGCCATGGCGGACGTGCTGCCAAGCATGATCACCATCGGATTGAAGAACACCTTGATCCTCGCGGCCGCATCCACGGTGCTGGGTGTCGTGCTCGGCATGATCCTGGCAGTCATGGGCATCTCGCAATCGCGCTGGCTGCGCATTCCGGCCCGGGTCTACACGGACATTTTCCGTGGCCTTCCGGCGATCGTCACGATCCTTCTGATCGGCCAGGGCTTTGCGCGCATCGGCCGTGAAATCTTTGGGCCTTCGCCCTTTCCGCTCGGCATTCTGGCCCTCAGCCTGATCGCCGGCGCCTATATCGGCGAAATCTTCCGCTCGGGCATCCAGAGCGTCGAGCGCGGGCAAATGGAAGCCTGCCGGGCGCTCAGCATGAGCTACGGGCAGGGCATGCGCCTGATCGTCATCCCGCAGGGCATCCGCCGCGTCCTGCCGGCGCTGGTCAACCAGTTCATCGGCAACGTCAAGGATTCGAGCCTCGTCTACTTCCTCGGTCTGCTCGCATCGGAGCGCGAGATTTTCCGCGTCGGTCAGGACCAGGCGGTGGTCACCGGAAACCTGTCGCCATTGCTGCTGGCCGGCGTGTTCTATCTCGTGATCACCGTGCCGTTGACCCACGTGGTTAATTACATCGACAACTCGCTGCGGGTCGGAAAGCAAAAGGCAGGCCTCGTCACCAGCGGCCTTGCCGAGGTGAGCGAACTGGAGAGCGCCGTCGGCAGCCCGCTCTCCGAGGCCAGCCCTGAAGACAGCTCGGCGCTTTCACGCTTCAAGGGTGGTAGTCTCGCCGTCACCAATCTCGACATGGCCTATGGCGATCTCGATGTCCTGAAGGGCGTCAGCCTGACGGTCAAGCCGGGCACGGTCACCTGCGTCATCGGTCCGTCAGGGTCGGGCAAGTCGACCTTGCTGCGCTGCCTTAACCGCTTGGTCGAGCCCAAGGGCGGTGACGTGCTGCTCGATGGCGCGAGCATCCTGGCGATGAAGCCCGAAAAGCTGCGCCGGCGTGTCGGCATGGTGTTCCAGCAGTTCAACCTGTTTCCCGACCACACAGCCCTGGAAAACGTCATGCTGTCGCTGACCAAGGTCAAGGGCCTTCCGGTGCGGGAAGCCGAGCGCATCGCCGAGGCGCGCCTCGCCGATGTTGGCCTTGCCGCACGCAAACACCATCGTCCCGGCAGTCTTTCCGGTGGCCAGCAGCAGCGGGTGGCAATCGCCCGTGCACTGGCAATGGACCCTGAGGTGATCCTGTTCGACGAGGTGACGAGCGCTCTCGATCCGGAACTGGTGAAGGGCGTTCTCAACCTGATGGCTGACCTCGGCCGACGTGGCATGACAATGGTCGTGGTGACCCATGAAATGGGTTTTGCCCGCAAGGTCGCCGATCAGGTCATCTTCATGGATGAGGGCCGTGTCATCGAGGCCGGCACGCCCGCTGCGATCTTCGACACTCCCAAAAGCGCGCGCTTGAAGCACTTCCTCGCCGAAGTGCTGTGATCCGCATCGCCATCTGGCCGATATGCGTGGAACGCCTTCGGTCGCTCAATCCACTCTCTACACAGTGAAAGAACATCTCATGGTTACATCGCATCCGGTCTCGAAGGTCGTCGTTGTCGGAGGCGGCATTTTCGGTGTCTCCACAGCCGTTCATCTCGCGCGGCTTGGCATCGAAACGATCCTCGTCAACGATGGACCGCTTGCCAAGGGGGCGTCGGGCCGCTCGCTCTCCTGGCTCAATTCAGCGCGCAAGCGGTCGGCTGAGTATCATCGCTTGCGCATGATCGGTATCGACCGCTACCGGACGTTGTCGGCGAGATATCCGGATGCTGCGTGGCTGCGTTTCGATGGCGGCCTGACATGGGATGCGGACGACGCCTCGAACCAGATTGCTGATGTCTTCGCCCATGAAAAGGATCTCGGCTATGACGCACAGCACCTGACCGCGGCCGCCATAGCGGCGGTCACACCAGGCGTTGCCGCAGGCGCCGTCACGCCGCAGGGAGCCATTTTCAACCCAGGGGAAGGCTGGGTCGACCTGCCATCGCTGATCGATGCATTAATTGCGGAGTTCGTGGAGCGCGGCGGGCGACTGGTCACCGATGCCGGCAGGGCCACGGTCACGGTTGTCGATGGTCGTGCCACTGGCGCCACCACGACCAGCGGCATCGACTTTCCTGCCGATGCAGTCCTCCTGGCGACCGGCAGTGATGTGCCGCGAATGGTTGCGGCCACAGGCCACCATATCGAGGATGGGACGCCGATCGCGCTGCTGGTCAGGACCAAGCCGGTCGATTTGGCTCTTCGGGCCGTGCTCAACACGCCGCGCGTCGCCATCCGCCCGACGCCGGACGGAGCCCTCGCGCTCGATTCCGCCTGGTCGGAAGAAGAGGTAATCATCAATGCAGACGGCACCTATGGGGTGAAGGGCTCGACGATTGATGGACTTCTTGAACAAGCCGCGAAGGTCCTCGAGGGACATCCAAAGCTGGAATTGGAGAGTTATGGTGTCGGCCCCAAGCCGATTCCGGGCGACGGCGAGCCGGTCTTCGGCTTGTTGAAAGATATCCAGGGATACTACGTCGCCTTCAGCCACAGCGGCGCGACGCTTGGCCTGATCGCCGGTGAACTCATTGCCGACGAGATCGCCACCGGAAGAGAGCACCCGCTGCTTGCCAAGTTCCGCCCAAGCCGCTTTGCTTAGGCTTTCGGAATTGTTTCGTGTGGCCATCAGCGACATTTCTGCGGTCTGCCCTTTGAAAATCGGCGACCCGCTTGCCATATTAGCCCGATTGGGGCATAAGAGCGCCATAGCCGGGACGGAACGACTGGATGGTTCCGAGGCGGTGTTTGGTCATAAAGCGGAGACTTGCCACTT
Organism: Mesorhizobium sp. M0715; assembly: GCF_040320355.1. NCBI lineage: Bacteria > Pseudomonadati > Pseudomonadota > Alphaproteobacteria > Hyphomicrobiales > Phyllobacteriaceae > Mesorhizobium > Mesorhizobium sp. M0715. The sequence continues at coordinate 3,105 of NZ_JAMYPL010000009.1, forward strand.
GCGTGGATCAAGAATCGGTTTTATGTAGACGAAACAGACACGCGACGCGTGGAGCTGGGAAACCGGCTTTACGCGTCTGATTTGCATGGGCGAAATGATTGCGCTGATTCGGCGCGAAATTCGCTCAGGCGGTACGTCCCGGCCAGCGGGATCATCCAGGAGACCCGGCCAACGGGTCTTGAAGACAGAGCGGCATATGGCTTCGAAAACCACAAATCCTTTCGTCTTTCTCCAGCAGGTCCGCGCGGAGACCGCCAAGGTGACTTGGCCGTCGCGGCGCGAAACGATGATCTCGACGGTGATGGTTCTGGCCTTCGCAGTGATCGCGATGATCTTTTTCTTCACCGCCGATCAGCTCATGGGCCTTGCGGTCGAACAGATTCTGGGCATCGGACGCTAAGTCCGGCGATTACGGAGAAGTCTTGAAATGACCGCGCGCTGGTACATCGTCCACGCCTATTCGAACTTTGAAAAGAAGGTCGCCGAGGATATCGAGAACAAGGCCAAGCAGAAGGGCCTGTCCGCCGACATCCACCAGATCGTGGTTCCGACCGAGAAGGTCGTCGAAGTTCGCCGCGGCCGCAAGGTCGATGCCGAGCGCAAGTTCTTCCCGGGCTATGTGCTGCTGAAGGCGAATTTGACCGACGCTGTGTTCTCGCTGGTCAAGAACACACCGAAGGTCACCGGCTTCCTGGGTGACTCCAAGCCGGTGCCGATCACCGAGGCGGAAGCGCAGCGCATCCTGAACCAGGTGCAGGAAGGCGTCGAGCGGCCCAAGCCCTCGGTCACGTTCGAGATCGGCGAAGCGATCCGCGTTTCGGATGGTCCCTTCGCGTCGTTCAACGGTTTCGTCCAGGAAGTGGACGAGGAGCGGGCGCGGCTCAAGGTGGAAGTTTCGATCTTCGGGCGCGCCGTGCCGGTCGATCTGGAATTCGGACAGGTCGAAAAGGGCTGATCCGAAATCCCTGACGCCGGTTTGGCGATCAGGGGAGGCGGCGCGGAAGCGCGGCCTGAGAACGGTGGGAGACGAATGCGGCTTTAGCCGGCCGCATGGATCGCACCACCAGACTGCAACCGCCGGCATGACCGGCATAGACAAAGGCAGGAAAAGAGATGGCTAAGAAAATTGCAGGCCAGCTCAAGCTCCAGGTGAAAGCGGGATCGGCTACGCCGTCTCCCCCGATCGGCCCGGCGCTTGGTCAGCGTGGCATCAACATCATGGAGTTCTGCAAGGCGTTCAACGCGCAGACCCAGGAAATGGAAAAGGGATCGCCGGTTCCGGTCGTCATCACCTACTATCAGGACAAGTCCTTCACCTTCGTCATGAAGACGGCGCCGGTGAGCTACTTCCTGAAGAAGGCAGCGAACCTGACGTCCGGTTCCAAGGAGCCGGGCAAGGTCAAGGCCGGTACGGTTTCGCGTGACAAGGTCCGCGAGATTGCCACCGCGAAGATGAAAGACCTGAACGCAAACGACGTCGAAGCGGCCATGCGCATGGTCGAGGGCTCCGCCCGCTCGATGGGTCTGGAAGTGGTGGGCTAAGATCATGGCAAAGATTGCAAAGCGTGTATCGAAGACCCGCGAAGGCATCGATCCCAACAAGGCTTATGCCCTGGGTGATGCGCTGAAGCTGCTCAAGGACCGTTCCTCGGTGAAGTTCGATGAGACCATCGAAGTCGCCATGAATCTCGGCGTCGACCCGCGCCATGCCGACCAGATGGTCCGCGGCGTGGTCAACCTGCCGAACGGCACCGGCCGCTCGGTGCGTGTCGCCGTGTTCGCCCGTGGCGACAAGGCCGACGAAGCGCGCGCCGCCGGCGCCGACATCGTTGGTGCCGAGGATCTGGTCGACATCGTCCAGAAGGGCACGATCGATTTCGATCGCTGCATCGCCACGCCGGACATGATGCCGCTGGTCGGTCGTCTGGGCAAAGTGCTCGGCCCGCGCGGCATGATGCCGAACCCGAAGGTCGGCACCGTCACCACCGACGTTGCCGCCGCCGTCAAGGCATCCAAGGGCGGCGCCGTCGAGTTCCGTGTCGAGAAGGCTGGCATCGTCCATGCCGGCGTCGGCAAGGTCTCGTTCGACGTCAAGGCGCTGGAAGAGAACATCCGCGCCTTCGCCGATGCGGTGACCAAGGCAAAGCCGACTGGCGCCAAGGGCAACTACGTCAAGAAGGTGTCGGTCACCTCGACGATGGGCCCGGGCCTCAAGCTCGACGTCGCGACGCTCAACGCGTCCTGATACGAACATTTGGATCGGCCGCTAAGCGGCTGATCCGCAAGTGAATTCCGGGCCTCCGACCTAGTTGGCGGCCCGGTGCCGGAAGTCGAAAGGCTTCCGGACATCCTGTCCGAGATTGCAGGCGGCCCAGAAGCCTTAATTCGATTTGGGCCTGCATGAGACGGGTGAAGACCGGACAACGGAGCGATTGCTCCAATGAAAGGTTCGAACCGTGTTTGCCTTTTGTCTGCGCATCGCCGGCTTGACTGTCGATGTGGCGAAAGGGGGCAGGATCCTCGAGCGTCGTTCGGGAGATCCGTTACTGGATGGCCCGGCCGACAAAAGGCAACCCGACGCCTGTCCTCGTCAATGGGATGTTCCCGTTAACAGGATTGGGGTCAACTGGAGATAGGCAGTGGACAGAGCGGAAAAACGCGAACTCGTCACGGGCCTGAACGGTGCGTTCTCGAACGCAGGTTCAGTGGTCGTGGCCCACTACGCCGGTATCACCGTCGCGCAAATGAACGACCTTCGGTCGAAAATGCGCGCCGCCGGTGGCACCGTCAAAGTCGCGAAGAACCGTCTCGCCAAAATCGCTCTTCAGGGCACGGACTCCGCATCGATCATCGAGCTGTTCAAGGGACAGACGCTGATTGCTTATTCGGAGGATCCGATTGCGGCGCCGAAGGTCGCGTCCGATTTCGCCAAGGGAAATGACAAGCTCGTCATTCTCGGCGGCGCAATGGGCACCACCTCGCTCAATGCCGACGGTGTGAAGGCACTCGCCACACTTCCGTCGCTCGATGAGCTGCGCGCCAGGCTGGTTGGCATGATCGCCACGCCGGCAACCCGGATCGCCCAGATCGTCAATGCGCCAGCGGCCTCGGTCGCGCGCGTCATCGGCGCTTACGCCCGGAAGGACGAGGCGGCATGAGGCCGTTCCTCGCTATCACAAACACACGTTCGAACCTTATGAAGGAACACAACAATGGCTGATCTCGCAAAGATCGTAGACGACCTTTCGAAGCTGACCGTCCTCGAGGCGGCCGAGCTGTCGAAGCTTCTGGAAGAAAAGTGGGGCGTTTCCGCCGCTGCTCCGGTGGCTGTTGCCGCCGCTGGCGGTGGTGCGGCCGCGGCTGCTCCGGTCGAGGAAAAGACGGAATTCGACGTCGTCCTCACCGAGGCAGGCGCTCAGAAGATCAACGTCATCAAGGAAGTCCGCGCCATCACCGGTCTTGGCCTCAAGGAAGCCAAGGATCTGGTCGAAGCGGCTCCGAAGCCGGTCAAGGAAGCCGTTTCCAAGGCCGACGCTGACAAGTTCAAGGCCCAGCTGGAAGCAGCCGGCGCCAAGGTCGAACTGAAGTAAGCGTTAAAGCGGCGGACGGCCTCGCGCCGTCCGCCACTCCCTTCGCCCGAAGGGAGAGCGCGTAACGCGAGATCTGCGAGAACCTCTTTCCTGAGGGCCGAAAACCGGCCTTCAGGAAACGGGTTTTCTCCCGTTCTAGCCGGCCGCCGACAGGCGCCGGGAAAACAGACAGAGGGTTGCCGCCAAGGTGGCCCAGCATGCAAGGCGAGCCGCGGCGAGGCTCGTCCCGAGTTTAGAGCTAAGGAGCGACGATGGCCCAGACCCAGACTTTCAATGGCCGCAGACGCGTACGCAAGTTCTTCGGAAAGATTCCGGAAGTTGCGGAGATGCCGAACCTGATCGAGGTTCAGAAGGCATCCTATGACCAGTTCCTGATGGTGGCGGAGCCCAAGGGTGGGCGTCCGGACGAGGGACTGCAGGCCGTTTTCAAGTCGGTCTTCCCGATCTCCGATTTTTCCGGCTCCTCGATGCTGGAGTTCGTGAAGTACGAGTTCGAAGGACCGAAATTCGACGTTGACGAATGCCGTCAGCGCGACCTCACCTATGCCGCGCCGCTCAAGGTGACGCTGCGCCTCATCGTGTTCGATATCGACGAGGATACCGGCGCCAAGTCCATCAAGGACATCAAGGAGCAGGACGTCTACATGGGCGACATGCCGCTCATGACGCTGAACGGCACCTTCATCGTCAACGGCACCGAGCGCGTGATCGTTTCGCAGATGCACCGTTCGCCGGGCGTTTTCTTCGACCATGACAAGGGCAAGTCGCACTCGTCGGGCAAGCTTCTGTTTGCCGCGCGCGTCATCCCCTATCGCGGCTCGTGGCTCGATATCGAGTTCGATTCCAAGGACGTCGTGCACGCCCGCATCGATCGTCGCCGCAAGATTCCGGTGACGTCGCTGCTGATGGCGCTCGGCATGGACGGCGAAGAGATCCTGTCGACCTTCTACAACAAGATCACCTACAAGCGCGCCGGCGACCATTGGCGCATTCCGTTCAACGTCGAGCGTTTCCGCGGCCTCAAGGCCGTCGGCGACCTGGTCGATGCCGATACCGGCGAAGTCGTCGTCGAAGCCGGCAAGAAGATCACGGCACGTCAGGCTCGGGCGCTTGGCGAAAAGGGTCTGAAGGCGATCAAGGCGACCGACGAGGATCTGCTCGGCAACTACCTGGCCGAGGACATCGTCAACTACGCCACCGGCGAGATATTCCTCGAAGCCGGGGACGAGATCGACGAGAAGACGCTGAAGGTTCTGCTCGGCACCGGCGAAGACGAGATCAAGGTTCTCGACATCGACCACGTCAATGTCGGCGCCTATATCCGCAACACGCTCAACGTCGACAAGAACGAGAGCCGCCAGGACGCGCTGTTCGACATCTATCGTGTCATGCGCCCCGGCGAGCCGCCGACGCTCGAAACCGCCGAAGCCATGTTCAACTCGCTGTTCTTCGACAGTGAGCGCTACGATCTGTCAGCCGTCGGCCGCGTCAAGATGAACATGCGCCTCGAACTCAAGGCCGAGGACACCGTGCGCGTGCTGCGCAAGGACGACATCCTGGCCGTGGTCAGGACGCTGGTCGAACTGCGCGACGGCAAGGGCGAGATCGACGACATCGACAATCTCGGCAACCGCCGCGTGCGTTCGGTCGGCGAGCTGATGGAAAACCAGTACCGCGTCGGCCTGCTGCGCATGGAGCGCGCGATCAAGGAGCGTATGTCCTCGATCGAGATCGACACGGTCATGCCGCAGGACCTGATCAACGCCAAGCCGGCGGCTGCCGCCGTGCGCGAGTTCTTCGGTTCCTCGCAGCTGTCGCAGTTCATGGATCAGACCAACCCGCTGTCGGAGATCACCCACAAGCGCCGCCTTTCGGCGCTTGGACCGGGCGGTCTGACCCGCGAGCGCGCCGGCTTCGAGGTGCGCGACGTGCACCCGACGCATTACGGCCGCATCTGCCCGATCGAGACGCCGGAAGGCCCGAATATCGGTCTGATCAACTCGCTGGCCACCTTCGCACGCGTCAACAAGTACGGCTTCATCGAGAGCCCGTACCGCAAGATCGTCGACGGCAAGCTGACCAATGACGTCGTCTATCTCTCGGCGATGGAAGAGGCCAAGCACCACGTCGCGCAGGCCAACGCCGAGCTCGACAAGAACGGTGGTTTCGTCGACGAATTTGTCATTTGCCGCAGTGCCGGCGAAGTGATGATGGCGCCGCGCGAAAACGTCGATCTGATGGACGTGTCGCCCAAGCAGATGGTGTCGGTGGCCGCGGCCCTGATCCCGTTCCTGGAAAACGACGACGCCAACCGCGCTCTGATGGGCTCGAACATGCAGCGTCAGGCCGTGCCGCTGGTGCGCGCCGAGGCGCCGTTCGTCGGCACCGGCATGGAGCCGATCGTCGCCCGTGACTCGGGCGCCGCCATCGGCGCCCGCCGCGGCGGCATCGTCGACCAGGTGGACGCGACGCGTATCGTTATCCGCGCCACCGAAGATCTCGATCCGGGCAAGTCCGGCGTCGATATCTACCGGTTGATGAAGTTCCAGCGTTCGAACCAGAACACCTGCATCAACCAGCGTCCGCTGGTTCGCATGGGTGACCTCGTCAACAAGGGCGACATCATCGCCGACGGTCCGTCGACCGAGCTCGGTGATCTGGCGCTCGGCCGCAACGTGCTGGTCGCGTTCATGCCGTGGAATGGCTACAACTACGAGGACTCGATCCTCCTGTCCGAACGCATCGTGGCCGATGACGTCTTCACCTCGATCCATATCGAGGAGTTTGAGGTCATGGCGCGCGATACCAAGCTCGGGCCGGAGGAAATCACGCGCGATATTCCGAACGTCTCGGAAGAAGCGCTGAAGAACCTCGACGAAGCCGGCATCGTCTACATCGGTGCGGAAGTTCAGCCGGGCGACATCCTGGTCGGCAAGATCACGCCGAAGGGCGAAAGCCCAATGACGCCGGAAGAGAAGCTTCTGCGCGCCATCTTCGGCGAAAAGGCATCCGATGTGCGCGACACCTCGATGCGCATGCCTCCTGGCACTTTCGGCACCGTCGTCGAGGTGCGCGTCTTCAATCGCCACGGTGTGGAGAAGGACGAGCGCGCCATGGCGATCGAGCGCGAGGAGATCGAACGCCTCGCCAAGGACCGCGACGACGAGCAGGCCATTCTGGACCGTAACGTCTACGCGCGTCTTTCCGACGTGCTCGTCGGCAAGGAAGCGATCGCCGGACCGAAGGGCTTCAAGAAGGGCTCGACGCTGTCCAAGGATACGCTCGACGAGTATCCGCGTTCGCAGTGGTGGCAGTTTGCCGTGGAGAACGAAAAGCTCCAGAGCGAACTGGAAGCCCTGCGTGGCCAGTACGACGATTCCAAGAAGGCGCTCGAACAGCGTTTCATGGACAAGGTCGAGAAGGTCCAGCGCGGCGACGAAATGCCTCCGGGCGTCATGAAGATGGTCAAGGTCTTCGTGGCCGTGAAGCGCAAGATGCAGCCCGGCGACAAGATGGCCGGCCGTCACGGCAACAAGGGTGTCGTGTCGCGGATCGTTCCGGTCGAGGACATGCCTTTCCTCGAGGACGGCACGCATGCCGATATCGTGCTCAACCCGCTGGGTGTGCCGAGCCGCATGAATGTCGGCCAGATCCTGGAAACGCATCTGGGCTGGGCATGCGCGGGCATGGGCAGGAAGATCGGCGAGCTGATCGACACGTACAAGGCAGCCGGCGACATCAAGCCGCTGCGCAAGACGCTCGAGAGCTTCATCCCGGCCAACGACCGCAACGAGCCGGTTCGTGACTATGACGACGAGAGCATCGTTCGCCTCAGCGAGCAGATGCGCCGCGGCGTCTCGATCGCGACCCCGGTGTTCGACGGCGCGCATGAGGCTGACATCAACATCATGCTGGAGCAGGCGGGCCTGCACACCAGCGGTCAGTCGCAGCTCTATGACGGACGCACGGGCGAGCCGTTCGATCGCAAGGTGACGATGGGCTACATATATATGCTCAAGCTTCACCATCTCGTGGACGACAAGATCCACGCGCGTTCGATCGGTCCGTACTCGCTCGTCACGCAGCAGCCGCTGGGCGGCAAGGCGCAGTTCGGTGGCCAGCGCTTCGGCGAGATGGAAGTCTGGGCGCTCGAAGCATACGGCGCCGCCTACACGCTGCAGGAAATGCTGACGGTGAAGTCCGACGACGTCGCCGGCCGTACCAAGGTCTACGAGGCGATCGTCCGTGGCGACGACACCTTCGAGGCCGGCATCCCCGAGAGCTTCAACGTTCTCGTCAAGGAAATGCGGTCTCTCGGCCTCAATGTCGAGCTGGAGAACACCAAGCTCGACGACAACCCTGTCCGGCTGCCCGACGCGGCCGAGTAAACAAGACGCTCGGTCGCGGAAATCGCGACCGAGCGCACCAAATTGTTCGGCCGGTGGCCGACACACGACGGCGGGCGTTTGGCTCGCGACTAGATGCAAGGGGTCTTCGAGGATCCCGAAAAGGAGAACGGCATGAACCAAGAGGTCATGAATCTCTTCAATCCGCAGGCGCCTGCGCAGGTGTTCGATTCCATCCGGATATCGCTTGCCAGCCCTGAGAAGATTCTGTCCTGGTCTTTCGGCGAGATCAAGAAGCCGGAGACCATCAACTACCGCACCTTCAAGCCGGAGCGTGACGGTCTGTTCTGCGCGCGCATTTTTGGCCCGATCAAGGACTATGAGTGCCTGTGCGGCAAGTACAAGCGCATGAAGTACAAGGGCGTCATCTGCGAGAAGTGCGGCGTTGAAGTCACGCTGTCGCGCGTTCGCCGCGAGCGCATGGGCCATATCGAGCTGGCGGCACCGGTCGCCCATATCTGGTTCCTGAAGTCGCTGCCGTCGCGCATCGGCACGCTGCTCGACATGACCCTGAAGGACATCGAGCGCGTCCTCTACTTCGAGAACTACATCGTCACCGAACCTGGCCTCACCGCGCTGAAGGAGCACCAGCTGCTCAGCGAGGAAGAGTACATGATCGCCGTCGACGAGTATGGCGAGGATTCGTTCACCGCCATGATCGGCGCCGAGGCCATTCACGACCTTCTGGCCGGCATGGACCTGGAGAAGATCGCCGGCGACCTGCGTTCGGAACTGGCTTCGACCACCTCCGAGCTGAAGCAGAAGAAGTATCTGAAGCGGCTCAAGGTCGTCGAGAACTTCATGGAATCCGGCAACCGTCCGGAATGGATGATCATGAAGGTGGTTCCGGTGATCCCGCCGGACTTGCGCCCGCTGGTTCCTCTGGATGGTGGACGCTTCGCCACGTCGGATCTGAACGACCTCTATCGCCGCGTCATCAACCGCAACAACCGTCTGAAGCGGCTGATCGAGCTGCGCGCTCCCGGCATCATCGTGCGCAATGAAAAGCGCATGCTGCAGGAAGCCGTCGATGCGCTGTTCGACAACGGCCGCCGCGGCCGCGTCATCACCGGCGCCAACAAGCGTCCGCTGAAGTCGCTGTCCGACATGCTCAAGGGCAAGCAGGGCCGGTTCCGTCAGAACCTGCTCGGCAAGCGCGTCGACTATTCCGGCCGCTCGGTCATCGTGACCGGTCCGGAGCTCAAGCTGCACCAGTGCGGCCTGCCCAAGAAGATGGCGCTCGAACTGTTCAAGCCCTTCATCTACGCCCGTCTCGACGCCAAGGGTTACTCCTCGACCGTCAAGCAGGCGAAGAAGCTGGTCGAAAAGGAGCGTCCGGAAGTCTGGGATATCCTCGACGAGGTCATCCGCGAGCATCCGGTGCTGCTGAACCGTGCGCCGACGCTGCACCGTCTCGGCATCCAGGCGTTCGAGCCGATCCTGATCGAGGGCAAGGCGATCCAGCTGCACCCGCTGGTCTGCACGGCCTTCAACGCCGACTTCGACGGCGACCAGATGGCCGTTCACGTGCCGCTGTCGCTGGAAGCGCAGCTTGAAGCCCGCGTGCTGATGATGTCGACCAACAACATCCTGCACCCGGCTTCCGGCGCGCCGATCATCGTGCCGTCGCAGGACATGGTTCTGGGTCTCTACTATCTCTCGATCGTCAACCAGAACGAGCCGGGCGAAGGCATGGTGTTTGCCGATATGGGCGAACTCCAGCACGCGCTCGAGACCAAGGCGGTGACGCTGCACTCCAAGATCAAGGGTCGTTTCCGTACGGTCGACGCCGAAGGCAAGGTCGTGTCGAAGATCCATGACACCACGCCTGGCCGCATGATCATCGGCGAGCTTCTGCCGAAGAACGTCAACGTGCCTTACGAGACCGCCAACCAGGAGATGACCAAGAAGAACATCTCCAAGATGATCGACACCGTCTACCGCCACTGCGGTCAGAAGGAGACGGTCATTTTCTGCGACCGCATCATGGCGCTCGGCTTCAGCCATGCCTGCCGTGCCGGCATTTCGTTCGGCAAGGACGACATGCTGATCCCGGATGCCAAGATCAAGCTGGTCTCCGACACCGAGGCTTTGGCCAAGGAATACGAGCAGCAGTACAATGACGGTCTGATCACGCAGGGCGAGAAGTACAACAAGGTCGTCGACGCCTGGGCCAAGTGCTCGGAAAAGGTCGCCGACGAAATGATGGCCCGCATCAAGGCGGTCGAGTTCGAGGACAATGGCCGTCAGAAGCCGATGAACTCGATCTACATGATGTCGCACTCCGGTGCGCGTGGCTCGCCCACCCAGATGCGTCAGCTCGCCGGCATGCGCGGCCTTATGGCCAAGCCGTCGGGTGAAATCATCGAGACGCCGATCATCTCGAACTTCAAGGAAGGCCTGACCGTGCTCGAGTACTTCAACTCGACCCACGGCGCCCGCAAGGGTCTGGCCGACACCGCCTTGAAGACGGCGAACTCGGGTTACCTCACCCGTCGTCTGGTCGACGTGGCGCAGGACTGCATCGTCAACTCCGTCGACTGCGGCACCGACAAGGGCCTCACCATGCAGCCGATCGTCGATGCCGGTCAGGTCGTCGCTTCGGTCGGCCAGCGCGTGCTGGGCCGTACGTCGCTCGACGACATCACACATCCGGTGTCGGGCGAGATCCTGGTCAAGGCCGGAACGCTGATGGACGAGCGTGACGTGGAACAGATCGAAAAGGCCGGCGTCCAGTCGGTCCGCATCCGCTCGGCACTGACTTGCGAAGTCAGGGTTGGCGTCTGCGCGGTCTGCTACGGTCGCGATCTTGCCCGCGGCACCCCGGTCAACCAGGGCGAAGCCGTCGGCGTCATCGCGGCGCAGTCGATCGGCGAGCCGGGCACGCAGCTCACCATGCGTACCTTCCACATGGGCGGTACCGCGCAGGTGGTGGACAGCTCGTTCCTTGAAGCCTCGTATGAGGGCAAGGTCGAGATCCGCAACCGCAACGTGGTGCGCAACTCCGACGGCCAGCAGATGGTCATGGGCCGCAACATGGCGGTGCTGATCCTCGACGAAGCCGGCAAGGAGCGCGCCTCGCACCGTCTCACCTATGGTTCGCGCATCTTCGTGGACGATGGTGACAAGGTGAAGCGCGGCCAGCGTATCGCCGAGTGGGATCCCTATACCCGTCCAGTCCTCACCGAAATCGAGGGCAGGGTGTCGTACGAGGATCTGGTCGACGGCATTTCCGTTCAGGAAACGGCCGACGAGTCGACCGGCATCACCAAGCGTGAGGTCATCGACTGGCGCTCGACGCCACGCGGTAACGACCTGAAGCCGGCGATCGCGATCCAGGACGCCAAGGGCAAGGTCGGCAAGCTGTCGAAGGGCGGCGACGCGCGCTTCCTGCTCTCGGTCGAGGCCATTCTTTCGGTCGAGCCGGGCTCGCAGGTTCGTCCCGGCGACGTGCTGGCGCGTATTCCGATGGAAAGCGCCAAGACCAAGGACATCACCGGCGGTCTGCCGCGTGTTGCCGAACTGTTCGAGGCACGTCGTCCGAAGGATCACGCCATCATCGCCGAGATCGACGGCACGATCCGCTTCGGCCGCGACTACAAGAACAAGCGTCGCATCATCATCGAGCCGCATGACTCGACGCTTGAGCCGGTCGAATACCTGATCCCGAAGGGCAAGCCGTTCCATCTCCAGGACGGCGACGTCATCGAGAAGGGCGACTACATCCTCGACGGCAATCCGGCGCCGCACGACATCCTGGCGATCAAGGGCGTGGAGGCACTTGCTTCCTACCTCGTCAACGAGATCCAGGAAGTCTATCGTCTGCAGGGCGTGCAGATCAACGACAAGCACATCGAGGTGATCGTTCGCCAGATGCTGCAGAAGGTCGAGATCACGGTGCAGGGCGACTCGACCTACATTCCGGGCGATCATGTCGACGTGATCGAACTGGAAGAGGTCAACGAGCGTCTGGTCGAGGACGGCAAGAAGCCGGCCGAAGGCCTGCCGGTGCTGCTCGGCATCACCAAGGCATCGCTGCAGACGCCATCCTTCATCTCGGCCGCCTCCTTCCAGGAGACGACCCGAGTGCTGACGGAAGCCGCGGTTGCCGGCAAGACCGACATGCTGCAGGGACTGAAGGAAAACGTCATCGTCGGCCGGCTTATCCCGGCCGGCACCGGCGGCACGATGAGCCAGATTCGGCGCATCGCCACCTCGCGCGACGAACTGATCATCGACGAGCGCCGCAAGGCCTCGGGTGTGGAAGTCGCCGAGCCGATGCTGGCCGACATGACAACCGCCGCGCAGTAAGCGGACGGAAAGGGAAGAGGAAAAGGGGCCGAATGGCCCCTTTTCGCGTTTAGGTCTCCAATTGGATCGGAGAAGAAAACGATGAGCAAAAGAAGCTGGGCGGCAGTCGACGACTACATCGTCGGTTCCCTGTTTGAGGCGGACCCCGTGCTTGATGCCGTTCTGGCGGCCAACCACGATCAGGGCCTGCCGGCGATCGACGTGTCGCCGGCGCAGGGCAAGCTGCTTTCCCTTCTTGCGCGGATGCGGGGAGCCAAAAAGGTTCTCGAAATCGGCACGCTGGGCGGCTATTCGACCATCTGGATGGCGCGCGCACTGCCTGCCGACGGCAAGATCGTGACACTTGGACTCGACCCGCATCACGCCAGCGTCGCGCGATCGAATTTCGAGCGGGCAGGCGTCTTGGAGCGGGTGGAACTGCGGGTCGGTCCGGCGCTTCAGTCGCTTGCAGCACTTGGCGCCGAGCATGCCGGTCCATTCGACTTCATCTTCATCGATGCCGACAAGCCGAACAATCCGCACTACCTATCCTGGGCCATGCGGTTGTCGCGGCCCGGAACCGTCATCGTCTGCGACAACGTCATCCGCGACGGCGCAGTGCTCGATCAGGGTGGCCGTGATCCCAATGTAGAAGGGGCACGCGCCGCATTCTCGTTCATCGGCAGCGAGAAGCGTCTGGACGGCACCGCCATCCAGACCGTCGGCGCCAAAGGCTATGATGGCTTTGCCATTGCGATTGTGGAGTGACGGCCGATCGGCGAACAGCCAAGCCGCCCCTGTTCAATCGAAAAAAGCCTCGACCACGTTGCGCTTGCCGAGCATGAAGGCGTCGGCCACATGCTGGAGGGGCGCGAGGTCGACATCGGAGGTGCCGGCGCGCACGATTTCGGCAAAGCGCTTGTAGAGCATCGGGTACTCGGCCTCCGGCTCGTCATGAACCACCTTGCCGTCGATGGCGAGCTTCGAGCCGCCGCCCGACAGCACCATGGCGCCCTTGTCGGTCTCGGCCAGGATGTCCCAGCTTTGCGGGCCGGTCTGCAGCCAGTCGAGATCCATCGTCACCGGCAATCCATTCGAGGTGCGGAAGGCGACGCGCGCGGCAACCGGGGAGGCGCGGTTTTCGGGAAAATCCAACACCGCCGAGGTGATGAACATCGCCGGCAGGATATGGGTGGCAATCGAGAGCGCGTTGATGCCGGGATCGAAGACGCCAAAACCGCCGGGAGCCCAGATCCATTCCTGGTTCGGGTGCCAGCGGCGCACATCTTCCTTCCAGTTGATGGCGGCCGACTTGATCTTGGACGTGTCGAGAAATGCGCGCGCGGCCTCGACCGCCGGCGCATAGCGCGAGTGCCAGCTGGCGAACAGCGAGACGCCGTTCTGCGCGGCCAATGTCTTGAGGTCCTCGACCTCGCTGACAGTGGCGCCAGGCGGCTTCTCCAGGAAGACATGCTTCTTCGCCATCAGCGCGGTGCGCGCCGCGTCGTAGCGGAACTGCGGCGGCATGCAGAGCGACACGGCCTCGAGTTCGGGAACGGCATCGAGCATGGCTTCGATATCAGTGAAATTGGGGATGTCTTCTACCTTGCCATGCCGGCTTGCGGCCGCGATGAGGCGATAGTCCTGGTCTTTCGCCAGAGCCGGCAGATGCTGGTCGTGGACGATCTTGCCGACGCCGACGATGCCTATCTTGATGGGCTGGGACACGGCCGCTCCGTCTGTTTGATGATGGTGATGGTTTCTTATCAGAACACTTGCCCCGGGCAAGCCGAAGCCGAGCAGGCAAGCTCAGCCTTCCTCGAGCGGCAGTGCACATTTTTGGCTGGGAAGGCCTCGGTCGCCGATTCGTCTCGGTAGCCGATTCGAAAGCTGGACCGGGAGGTCGGGGTCAGATCGGCACGTCGAAGGTGACGATCGACACTTCGCCTTCGAGCGCGCCCTGGAAGGCGGAGATATGCGGCTCTTCGTCGGGGATGCCGTCCATGTCGCCGATCTGGTCGAGCTCGGCCTCGGCGTACCCTTCGGCGGCAAGCGATTCGAGTGCCCGGCGCACCGCCGAATCGTCGTCGGGCGCAACCAGCATGACGTGGACGCCTTCCGGTTTGCCGCCTTTTTTCTTCCACACCCGGCCGGTGATGATGGTGACCGGGCGTTCTTCGTTGTCGTTCACGGGCCGATTCCTCTTGGCAGCGGGTGGGCGGGCGAGGGGGTTCTGACTGCTCATGCGGCCTTTTCGCATGAAGCAAGGCCGCGCAACAGCGCAAACCCATTCACTTTGCCTGAAGGCTTGTCACTTTCTTCCTCGCTCTTGCAAAAATGCGAAAGAAAATTACATGCGGTTTTCGCATGGCTGCCAAGCCTTGGTCGGCGCGCAATATTTGGTGCTCCGGGCTTGACGGTCCGCAGTCTTACGAGTAGAAGCCGCCCAGTCAGAACCGATGTGAGGCTCTCCCTTCCGAAGCGACACGCTTTGGAGTTTGCCTCAAACAGGGTTCGTTTTACGAGCGAAAAGACATTTCCGGCGTGCACGAAGCGGCTTCCGCTTCCTCTGCCTTTTGTTCGGGCAAGACCGCGAGGCGCGGTTTATGGCCCGAATTTGCGTATGGAAATGACGCTTTGAGCGGCCCTGACCGGGCGAGACACGGAATTGAGAGACAAGAGGGTTTAATGCCTACCGTCAACCAGCTGATCCGCAAGCCGCGCATTGCGCCGGTGAAGCGCAACAAGGTCCCGGCCATGCAGCAGAACCCGCAGAAGCGGGGCGTCTGCACGCGCGTCTATACAACGACGCCGAAGAAGCCGAACTCGGCGCTGCGCAAGGTGGCCAAGATCCGCCTGACCAATGGTTTTGAAGTGATCGGGTACATCCCCGGCGAAGGCCACAACCTTCAGGAACACTCCGTGGTCATGATCCGCGGCGGCCGCGTCAAGGATCTTCCGGGCGTTCGCTACCACATCATCCGCGGCGTGCTCGACACGCAGGGTGTGAAGAACCGCAAGCAGCGCCGTTCGAAGTACGGCGCCAAGCGTCCGAAGTAAGGGGCGTCCGAAGTAAGATTTTCCGGCCTTGGCGCTTCTTGAGTGCGTCGGGCTATGAGATTGAGAGACAAAAGCCATGTCGCGTCGTCACAGTGCAGAAAAGCGTGAGATCAATCCGGACCCGAAGTTCGGCGATCTGATCGTCACCAAGTTCATGAACGCCGTTATGTATGACGGCAAGAAGTCGGTCGCCGAGACCATCGTCTACGGCGCGCTCGACCAGGTTCAGTCGAAGACCAAGCAGGAGCCAGTCACCGTCTTCCATCAGGCGCTCGACAATGTCGCGCCGCATGTTGAAGTGCGTTCGCGTCGTGTCGGTGGCGCCACCTACCAGGTTCCGGTCGACGTGCGCCCCGAGCGCCGCCAGGCATTGGCCATTCGCTGGCTGATCGCGGCGGCCCGCAACCGCAACGAGACCACGATGGTCGACCGCCTCTCCGGCGAGCTGATGGATGCGGCCAACAACCGCGGCACGGCTGTCAAGAAGCGTGAAGACACCCACAAGATGGCTGAAGCCAACCGCGCTTTCGCGCACTACCGCTGGTAAAGCGCGAACGAGACTGAGAGGCAGCTACGATGGCCCGCGAATACAAAATCGAAGACTACCGCAATTTCGGTATCATGGCGCATATTGACGCCGGCAAGACGACGACCACCGAGCGCGTCCTCTATTACACGGGCAAGTCGCACAAGATCGGCGAAGTCCACGACGGCGCTGCCACCATGGATTGGATGGAGCAGGAGCAGGAGCGCGGCATCACGATCACGTCCGCCGCGACCACGACCTTCTGGAAGGCTCGTGACGGCAAGATGTATCGCTTCAACATCATCGACACCCCCGGCCACGTCGACTTCACCATCGAAGTCGAGCGTTCGCTGCGCGTTCTCGACGGCGCTATCGCGCTGCTCGATGCCAATGCCGGCGTTGAGCCGCAGACGGAGACCGTCTGGCGCCAGGCCGACAAGTATCGCGTTCCGCGCATGATCTTCTGCAACAAGATGGACAAGATCGGTGCCGACTTCTATCGCTCGGTCGAGATGATCGGTTCGCGCCTCGGCGCGCATGCCGTTGTCATGCAGCTGCCGATCGGCGCCGAGACCGAGTTCAAGGGCGTCGTCGACCTCGTCGAGATGAACGCGCTGGTCTGGCGCGACGAGACGCTGGGCGCTGCCTGGGATGTCGTCGAGATCCCGGACGACCTCAAGGCTCGTGCCGAAGAATACCGCGAGAAGATGATCGAGGCCGCCGTCGAAATGGACGAGACGGCGCTTGAGAATTACCTCGAAGGCAAGATGCCGTCGAATGACGAGATCCGCGCGCTGATCCGCAAGGGCACCATCGCGGTCAAGTTCTACCCGATGTTCTGTGGCTCGGCCTTCAAGAACAAGGGCGTGCAGCCGCTGCTCGACGCCGTCGTCGAATATCTGCCGTCGCCGGCCGATGTTCCCGCCATCAAGGGCGTCGATGCCAAGACCGACGCGGAGATCGAGCGTCATGCCGACGACAACGAGCCGCTGTCGATGCTCGCCTTCAAGATCATGAACGACCCGTTCGTCGGTTCGCTGACCTTTGCCCGCATCTATTCGGGCAAGCTCACCAAGGGCATCTCGGTCGACAACACCGTGAAGGGCAAGAAAGAGCGCATCGGCCGCATGCTGCAGATGCATGCGAACTCGCGCGCCGACGTCGAAGAGGCTTTTGCAGGCGACATCGTTGCTCTTGCCGGTCTCAAGGACACGACCACCGGTGACACGCTGAGCGATCCGCTGCATCCGGTCATTCTCGAGCGCATGGAATTCCCCGATCCGGTCATCCAGATCGCCATTGAGCCGAAGACCAAGAACGACCAGGAAAAGATGGGCCTCGCCCTTCACCGCCTGGCCGCCGAGGATCCGTCCTTCCGCGTCAAGACCGACGAGGAAAGCGGCCAGACCATCATTTCCGGCATGGGCGAACTTCACCTGGACATCATCGTCGACCGCATGCGTCGCGAGTTCAAGGTCGAGGCCAATGTCGGCGCACCGCAGGTGGCTTATCGCGAGACCATCACCCGCAGGCACGAGCAGGATTACACGCACAAGAAGCAGACCGGCGGTACCGGTCAGTTCGCTCGCGTCAAGATCGTCTTCGAGCCGAACCCGGACAGCAGCGAGTTCGAGTTCGAGACCAAGATCGTCGGCGGCGCCGTGCCGAAGGAATACATCCCGGGTGTCGAAAAGGGCATCAACAGCGTCATGACCTCGGGTCCGTTCGCGGGCTTCCCGATGATCGGCGTCAAGGCGACCCTGATCGACGGCGCTTACCACGATGTCGACTCCAGCGTTCTGGCCTTCGAAATCGCCGGCCGCGCCTGCTTCCGTGAAGCCGCACCCAAGCTTGGCGTGCAGCTGCTGGAGCCGATCATGAAGGTCGAAGTGGTGACACCGGAAGATTACGTCGGCAGCGTCATCGGCGATCTGAACGGTCGTCGTGGCCAGATCCAGGGCCAGGAAGCGCGCGGCGTGGCCGTCGTCATCAATGCGATGGTGCCGCTCGCCAACATGTTCAAGTATGTCGACAACCTGCGCTCGATGAGCCAGGGCCGTGCGGCCTACACCATGCAGTTCGATCACTATGAGCCGGTTCCGACCGCAGTGGCTCAGGAAGTCCAGAAGAAATACGCCTAAGGGTTTCTTAGCCACCGGGTCGCGCTCCTTGCGCGGTGCCGGATCTGAAGAGCGAATAACAATATCCCCTTAGCGGGTAGAATAGACGGAGAACGATTATGGCCAAAGGTAAATTCGAGCGTAACAAGCCTCACGTGAACATCGGCACGATTGGCCACGTCGACCATGGCAAGACGTCGCTGACGGCGGCGATCACCAAGTATTTTGGCGAATACAAGCGCTACGACCAGATCGACGCTGCCCCTGAAGAAAAGGCGCGCGGCATCACGATCTCGACGGCACACGTCGAATACGAGACGGCTGCCCGCCACTACGCTCACGTCGACTGCCCCGGCCACGCCGACTATGTGAAGAACATGATCACCGGTGCCGCGCAGATGGACGGCGCGATCCTGGTCGTGTCGGCCGCCGACGGCCCGATGCCGCAGACCCGCGAGCACATCCTGCTGGCCCGTCAGGTCGGCGTGCCGTCGATCGTGGTGTTCCTGAACAAGGTCGACCAGGTCGACGACGCCGAGCTGCTCGAACTGGTCGAGCTCGAGGTTCGCGAGCTTTTGACCAAGAACGAGTTCCCCGGCGACGACATTCCGATCGTCAAGGGTTCGGCGCTGGCTGCTCTGGAAGACAGCGACAAGAAGATCGGTGAAGACGCGATCCGCGAGCTGATGGCTGCGGTCGATGCCTACATCCCGACGCCGGTTCGTCCGCTCGACAAGCCGTTCCTGATGCCGATCGAAGACGTGTTCTCGATCTCTGGCCGCGGCACGGTCGTGACCGGCCGCGTCGAGCGCGGCATTGTCAAGGTCGGCGAGGAGCTGGAGATCATCGGCATCCGTCCGACGACCAAGACGACCTGCACGGGCGTCGAGATGTTCCGCAAGCTGCTCGATCAGGGCCAGGCCGGCGACAACATCGGCGCGCTGCTGCGCGGCGTTGATCGCGAAGGTGTCGAGCGCGGCCAGGTTCTGGCCAAGCCGGGCACGGTGAAGCCGCACAAGAAGTTCGTGGCCGAAGCCTACATCCTGACCAAGGACGAAGGTGGCCGTCACACGCCGTTCTTCACCAACTACCGTCCGCAGTTCTACTTCCGCACGACCGACGTGACCGGCATCGTGTCGCTGCCGGAAGGCACCGAGATGGTGATGCCGGGCGACAATATCACGGTCGATGTCGAGCTGATCGTGCCGATCGCCATGGAAGAGAAGCTGCGCTTCGCTATCCGTGAAGGCGGCCGCACCGTCGGTGCCGGCATCGTCGTCACCATCAAAGAGTAATTTGGACTTAAACCGATCTGTCGCGGGCGCGGGAGTTGCCCGCGCCGCGCCAGAACAAGGAAGTGACGCATGAACGGACAGAATATCCGCATCCGCCTTAAGGCGTTTGACCACCGCGTGCTCGACGCCTCGACGAAAGAAATCGTGTCGACGGCCAAGCGTACCGGTGCAAACGTCCGCGGCCCCATTCCGCTGCCGACGCGGATCGAAAAGTTCACGGTCAACCGGTCGCCTCACGTCGACAAGAAGAGCCGCGAGCAGTTCGAGATGCGCACGCACAAGCGTCTGCTCGACATCGTCGATCCGACCCCGCAGACGGTCGATGCTTTGATGAAGCTCGATCTGGCCGCCGGCGTCGACGTCGAGATCAAGCTCTAAGGGAATGAGAGCGCGGTAAGGGGCGGTGCCCCTGGCCCGGAACTCTAAAGGAATTGAACCGATGCGTTCAGGTGTGATTGCAAAGAAGGTGGGAATGACCCGCATCTACAACGATGCCGGGGAACATGTTCCCGTCACCGTTCTCCTGATGGAGAACTGCCAGGTCGTGGCCCAGCGCACGCAAGAGAAGAATGGCTACACCGCCGTTCAGCTCGGCGTTGGCCTTGCCAAGGTGAAGAACACGTCGAAGGCGATGCGCGGCCATTTCGCGACCGCTTCCGTCGAGCCGAAGGCGAAGGTCGCCGAGTTCCGCGTCTCCGCCGACAACATGATCGATGTCGGCGCCGAGATCACTGTCGAGCACTTCGTCGCCGGCCAGAAGGTCGATGTGACGGGCACGACGATCGGCAAGGGCTTTCAGGGCGTCATCAAGCGCCACCACATGGGCGGTGGCCGTGCAACGCACGGTAACTCGGTTTCGCACCGTACGCACGGTTCGACCGGCCAGCGCCAGGACCCGGGCAAGGTGTTCAAGGGCAAGCATATGGCTGGCCACATGGGCGACACCCGCGTCACCACGCAGAATGTCGAGATCGTATCGACCGACGCCGACCGCGGCCTGATCCTGATCCGCGGTGCGGTTCCCGGATCGAAGGGCGCCTGGATCCTGGTCCGCGATGCGGCCAAGGTGGCACTGCCGGCCAATGCGCCGAAGCCTGCCGCGATCCGCGCCGTTGCTGCCGAAAGTGGCGCCAAGAACGAGGCTCCGGCCACAGAGGGAGCGGAATAATGGATCTCAAGATCACAACGCTGGGCGGCAAGGACGCCGGCAAGGTGGAACTCTCCGACGAGATTTTCGGCCTTGATCCGCGCGAAGACATCCTGCAGCGCGTCGTGCGCTGGCAGCTTGCCAAGAAGCAGCAGGGCACGCACAAGACCAAGGGTCGCGCCGAGATCGCGCGCACCGGCGCCAAGATGTACAAGCAGAAGGGTACGGGCCGCGCCCGTCACCATTCGGCACGCGCTCCGCAGTTCCGTGGCGGCGGCAAGGCCCACGGCCCGGTCGTTCGCAGCCACGAGCACGAATTGCCGAAGAAGGTTCGTGCTCTCGGCCTCAAGCATGCTCTCTCGGCCAAGGCCAAGAGCGCGTCGATCATCATCATCGACGAGCTGAAGCTGACCGAGGCCAAGACGAAGGCGCTGATCGCGAATTTCGCGACGCTGGGCCTGACCAACGCTCTGCTGATCGGCGGCGCCGAGCTTGACAAGAACTTCAAGCTGGCGGCGACGAACATCCCCAACATCGACGTGCTGCCCATCCAGGGCATCAACGTCTACGACATTCTGCGCCGCGGCACGCTGGTCCTTTCGAAGGCCGCCGTCGAGGCTCTCGAGGAGCGCTTTAAATGACCGACCTTCGTCATTACGACGTGATCGTCTCGCCGGCGATCACCGAAAAGTCGACCATGGCCTCCGAGCAGAACAAGGTCGTCTTCAACGTCGCCAAGAAGGCGTCGAAGCCGGAAATCAAGGCCGCCGTCGAAGCGCTGTTCGGCGTCAAGGTGATGGCCGTGAACACGCTTGTCCGCAAGGGCAAGATCAAGCGCTTCCGTGGCACGGTTGGCCGCCAGAGCGACGTCAAGAAGGCGGTTGTGACGCTGGCCGATGGTCAGTCGATCGACGTCGCGACGGGTCTCTGAGTAAGGCCGCGAGGACAGAACAATGGCACTGAAAAAATTCAACCCGGTAACGCCCAGCACACGTCAGCTGGTCATCGTCGACCGCGCGGGCCTCTACAAGGGCAAGCCCGTCAAGGGTCTGACCGAAGGCCTGACCAAGTCGGGCGGCCGCAACAATCACGGTCGCATCACCGCCCGCTTCATCGGCGGTGGTCACAAGCGTTCGTACCGCATCATCGACTTCAAGCGCCGCAAGTTCGACGTCGTCGGCACGGTCGAGCGCATTGAGTACGATCCGAACCGCACCGCCTTCATCGCGCTGATCAAGTATGATGATGGCGAGCTGTCCTACATCATCGCTCCGCAGCGTCTGGCTCCCGGCGACAAGATCGTCTCCGGTGAATCGGTCGACGTGAAGCCGGGCAATGCGATGCCGCTGGCTTCGATGCCGGTCGGCACCATCGTCCACAACATCGAGCTGAAGCCGGGCAAGGGCGCTCAGGTCGCCCGTTCGGCAGGTGGTTACGGTCAGCTGGTCGGTCGTGACCAGGGCATGGCGATCCTGCGCCTCAATTCGGGCGAGCAGCGTGTCGTTCACGGCTCCTGCATGGCCACTGTCGGTGCGGTGTCCAATCCGGACCACGGCAACATCAATGACGGCAAGGCCGGTCGCACGGTCTGGCGTGGCAAGCGCCCGCACAATCGCGGCGTGACCATGAACCCGGTCGACCATCCGCACGGCGGCGGCGAAGGCCGCACCTCGGGTGGCCGCCATCCGGTTTCGCCCTGGGGCAAGCCGACCAAGGGCAAGAAGACGCGGTCCAACAAGGCGACCGACAAGTTCATCCTGCGCTCGCGCCATCAGCGCAAGAGCTAAGAAGAGGTAACGCCAAGTGACTCGTTCGATTTGGAAAGGCCCCTTCATTGACGGCTACCTTCTCAAGAAGGTGGACAAGGTTCGTGAAGGTGGTCGCAATGAGGTGATCAAGATGTGGAGCCGTCGCTCCACCATCCTGCCGCAGTTCGTCGGCTTCACCTTCGGTGTCTACAACGGCCAGAAGCATGTTCCCGTCTCGGTGAACGAGGACATGGTCGGTCACAAGTTCGGTGAATTCGCTCCGACCCGGACCTATTACGGTCACGGCGCGGATAAGAAGGCGAAGAGGAAATAATCATGGGCAAGGCCAAAGCTCCGCGCAGGCTTGCTGATAACGAAGCGCGCGCCGTATTGCGCACGATCCGTATCAGCCCGCAGAAGCTCAACCTCGTTGCCGCGCTGATCCGCGGCAAGAAGGTCGCGACAGCGCTTTCCGATCTCGAATTCTCGGCCAAGCGGATTTCCGGCACGGTCAAGAAGACGCTGGAATCGGCAATCGCCAACGCGGAAAACAACCACGACCTGGATGTCGATGCACTGATCGTGGCGGAAGCCTATGTCGGCAAGTCGATCGTCATGAAGCGGTTCCATGCCCGTGGTCGCGGTCGCGCCAGCCGTATCGAGAAGCCGTTCTCGCACCTCACGATCGTCGTTCGTGAAGTCGAAGAAAAAGGGGAGGCCGCATAATGGGCCAGAAAGTCAATCCGATCGGTCTTCGCCTCGGCATCAACCGCACCTGGGATTCGCGCTGGTTCGCGAACACCGGCGAGTACGGCAAGCTGCTGCATGAGGACATCAAGATCCGCAAGTATCTCGAGAAGGAGCTCAAGCAGGCTGCCATCTCGAAGGTCGTGATCGAGCGTCCGCACAAGAAGTGCCGCGTCACCATCCACGCCGCGCGCCCGGGTCTGATCATCGGCAAGAAGGGCGCCGACATCGAGAAGCTTCGCAAGAAGCTGATGGAGATGACGAAGTCCGAGACGCACCTCAACATCGTTGAAGTGCGCAAGCCGGAAATCGACGCGACCCTGGTCGCCCAGTCGATCGCCCAGCAGCTCGAGCGTCGTATCGCGTTCCGCCGCGCCATGAAGCGTGCCGTTCAATCGGCGATGCGCCTCGGTGCCGAAGGCATCCGCATCAACTGCGCCGGCCGCCTCGGCGGCGCCGAGATCGCGCGCATGGAATGGTATCGCGAAGGCCGCGTGCCGCTGCATACGCTGCGTGCGGACGTCGACTACGGTACGGCCGAAGCGCACACGGCTTATGGCATCTGCGGCGTCAAGGTCTGGGTGTTCAAGGGCGAAATCCTTGAGCATGACCCGATGGCTTCGGAGCGTCGGGCCAGCGAAAGCGATGCAGCGCATGGCGGTGGTGGTGATCGCGAACGCGGTCGTCGTCGCGAAAACGCCTGAGACATTTAGGAATTTGGAGTTAGAACGATGCTGCAGCCAAAGCGCACAAAGTTCCGCAAGCAGTTCAAGGGCCGTATCCATGGTACCGCAAAGGGCGGCACCAACCTGGATTTCGGTGGTTTCGGGCTGAAGGCGCTTGAGCCGAACCGCGTCACCGCACGTGAGATCGAGGCGGCCCGCCGCGCGATCACGCGTGAAATGAAGCGCGCTGGTCGCGTCTGGATCCGTATTTTCCCGGACGTGCCGGTCACTTCGAAGCCGACCGAAGTCCGCATGGGTAAGGGCAAGGGTGCGGTCGACTACTGGGCGGCGCGCGTCAAGCCGGGCCGTATCATGTTCGAGATCGACGGCGTCAATGAAGAAACCGCCCGTGAGGCACTGCGTCTCGGCGCGGCCAAGCTCTCGGTCAAGACGCGCTTCGTGCAGCGCATCGCAGAATAAGGACGGGCTGATCATGAAAGCCGAAGACATCCGGACCAAGACCCAGGACCAGCTGACCGACGACCTGGCCAGCCTGAAGAAGGAGCAGTTCAACCTGCGCTTCCAGAAGGCCACCGGCCAGCTCGAGAAGACCGCGCGCGTGAGACAGGTCCGTAAGGATATTGCGCGTATCAAGACCATCGCTGCGGAAAAGTCCGCGGCTAAGAAGGCTTAAGGACGAAAACCATGCCAAAGCGCATTCTGCAGGGCACCGTCGTCAGCGACAAGAACGAGAAGACGGTTGTCGTCAAGGTCGAACGGCGCTTCACGCATCCCGTGATGAAGAAGACCGTGCGCATGACCAAGAAGTACAAGGCGCACGACGAGAACAACGCCCACAAGGTAGGCGATCAGGTGTTCATCCAGGAATCGAAGCCGATTTCCAAGGACAAGCGCTGGATCGTCGTGTCTTCGGACCAAGCCTGACCTCGGGCGTAAACAACGAATTTTGGACAGACCGGGGAGGGGCTTTGAGCCCATCCCGTTAGAAGAGAAGAAGGCGGCCAGTCATGATTCAGATGCAAACAAACCTCGACGTCGCGGATAATTCCGGCGCCCGTCGTGTCATGTGCATCAAGGTGCTGGGCGGCTCGAAGCGGAAATACGCTTCCGTGGGCGACATCATCGTGGTGTCGATCAAGGAAGCCATTCCGCGCGGCCGCGTGAAGAAGGGCGATGTGATGAAGGCGGTCGTGGTTCGCACGGCCAAGGACATCCGCCGCCCGGACGGCAGCGTGATCCGTTTCGACAAGAACGCGGCCGTTCTCGTCGACAACAAGAAAGAGCCGATCGGCACGCGTATCTTCGGACCGGTTCCGCGCGAACTCCGCGCCAAGAACCACATGAAGATCATCTCGCTCGCGCCTGAAGTGCTGTAAGGAGCCGGACCAATGCAAAAGATTAGAAAAGGCGACAAGGTCGTCGTGCTGGCCGGCAAGGACAAGGGCCGTTCGGGCGAAGTCCTCTCGGTGCAGCCGAAGGAAGACACCGCGCTGGTGCGCGGCGTCAACATGATCCGCCGTCACCAGAAGCAGTCCCAGTCCCAAGAGGGCGGGATCATCACCAAGGAAGCGCCGATCCAGCTGTCGAACATCGCGCTGGCCGACCCCAAGGATGGCAAGCCGACCCGCGTCGGCTTCATCTTCCAGAAGGACGGCAAGAAGGTGCGCGTCGCCAAGCGCTCGGGAGAAGTCATCAATGGCTAAGGCTCAAACCACGAAGCCCAAGGCTGAAAGCAAACAGTCCAAGGCTCAGAACACGCCGCGCCTCAAGCAGGTCTACAACGAGACCATCCGCAAGGCGCTGCAGGAACAGTTCGGCTACGACAACGAGATGCAGGTTCCGCGCATCGACAAGATCGTGCTGAACATGGGCGTTGGCGAAGCGACCGCCGATTCGAAGAAGCCTTCGATCGCGGCCGAAGACCTGGCGATGATCGCCGGCCAGAAGGCCGTCGTCACCCGCGCCCGCAATTCGATCGCCGGCTTCAAGGTCCGCGAGAAGATGCCGATCGGTGCCAAGGTCACGTTGCGCAAGGAACGCATGTACGAGTTCCTCGACCGCCTCGTGAACATCGCACTGCCGCGCGTCCGCGACTTTCGCGGACTG
Organism: Mesorhizobium sp. M0715; assembly: GCF_040320355.1. Classification (NCBI taxonomy): domain Bacteria; kingdom Pseudomonadati; phylum Pseudomonadota; class Alphaproteobacteria; order Hyphomicrobiales; family Phyllobacteriaceae; genus Mesorhizobium; species Mesorhizobium sp. M0715. Next base: position 28,826 of record NZ_JAMYPL010000009.1, read on the forward strand.
AATCCGAAGAGCTTCGATGGCCGTGGCAACTACGCCATGGGCATCAAGGAACACATCGTGTTCCCGGAGATCAACTACGACAAGGTTGATCAGATCTGGGGCATGGACGTCATCGTTTGTACGACTGCGAAGACGGACGACGAAGCCAGGGCATTGCTCAAGGCCTTCAACTTCCCCTTCCGCCAGTAACGGCAGCGAGAAAAGGAAAAATCTGAAATGGCAAAGACCAGCTCAGTCGAGAAGAACAACAGGCGCCGCAAGCTTGCCGACCAGTACGGTCCCAAGCGGGCTGCGCTCAAGGCGATCATCATGGATCAGTCCAAGCCGATGGAAGAGCGCTTCCGCGCTCAGCTCAAGCTTGCCGCCATGCCGCGCAACTCGGCCAAGATCCGCATCCGCAACCGCTGCGAAGTCACCGGCCGTCCGCGCGCCTACTATCGCAAGCTCAAAGTATCGCGCATCGCGCTTCGTGATCTCGGCAATAACGGCCAGATCCCGGGCCTGGTCAAGTCGAGCTGGTAAGGAGGACATAACATGTCATTGAGCGATCCTCTCGGCGATATGCTGACCCGCATCCGCAACGCGTATGGCCGCAAGAAGTCGAGCGTTTCGACGCCGGCTTCGCGTCTGCGCACCCGCGTCCTCGACGTGCTGAAGGCTGAAGGCTATATCCGCGATTACAGCCAGACCGACTTCGACAACGGCAAGTCCGAAATCGAGATCGAGCTGAAGTATTTCGACGGCGCGCCGGTCGTGCGCGAAATCGCCCGCGTCTCGAAGCCAGGCCGCCGCGTCTATGTTTCGGCCAAGTCGATTCCGCAGGTCGCCAACGGCCTCGGCATCGCCATCCTTTCGACACCGAAGGGCGTGATGGCCGACCACGAAGCACGTGAACAGAACGTCGGCGGTGAGATCCTCTGCCAGATCTTCTGATCTGGCAGTTGACCGCAAAGTGGAATCCGGTCTTCGGATCGTTCCCGAAGACAGAGACCTGAAACAAGAGAAGTGACGAGGACAACAAAATGTCTCGTATTGGAAAGAAACCCGTTTCGCTGCCGCAGGGCGTGACCGCGACCGTCAACGGCCAGACCGTGACGGCGAAGGGCCCCAAGGGTGAGCTGAAGTTCGTGGTGAACGACGAAGTCCTGGTCAAGATGGAAGGCAGCGAGATCGCTGTCCAGCCGCGCGACCAGACCAAGACCGCCCGCTCCAAGTGGGGCATGTCGCGCACGCAGATCGTCAACATCCTGCAGGGCGTCAAGGACGGTTTCGAGAAGAAGCTCGAGATCACCGGCGTCGGTTATCGCGCGGCACTTCAGGGCAAGAACCTGCAGCTGGCGCTTGGCTTCAGCCATGACGTCGTCTATGAGACGCCGGCCGGCATCACCATCACGGTGCCGAAGCCGACCGAAATCACCGTGGCCGGCATCGACAAGCAGCAGGTCGGCCAGGTTGCGGCCGAGATCCGCGAGTATCGTGGTCCGGAGCCCTACAAGGGCAAGGGCGTCCGCTATGCTGGCGAGAAGATCGTCCGCAAGGAAGGCAAGAAGAAGTAGTGGGCCTGGCCTCGAAAAGTCCAAGACTTTTCGGAAAAGGCCAAGCTGGGAAGTGTAACGCCGCGGGGAGCGGTCGCGGGAGGCGCTTTCGCCTGCCGCATATGGCGGCCCCCGTTTTTTGAAGGCAAGGAAGACCATCATGGGTACCAAGGAATCCACGCAGCGCCGCGCGCAGCGCGTCCGCCGTCAGATCAAGAAGGTCGCCGGCGAGCGCCCGCGTCTGTCGGTCCACCGCACGTCGAAGAACATCTACGTGCAGGTCATCGACGACGCCAAGGGCCACACCATCGCTGCCGCTTCGACGCTCGAGAAGGACCTCAAGGGTTCGCTCAAGACCGGCGCCGACACCGCCGCCGCCGCAGCGATCGGCAAGCTGATCGCCGAGCGCGCCACCAAGGCCGGCGTCAAGGAAGTCGTCTTCGACCGCGGCGCCTACATTTATCACGGCCGCGTCAAGGCGCTCGCCGAGGCTGCCCGCGAAGGTGGCTTGAGCTTTTAAGCATAGTCCCGAAAAGTTGCAGACTTTTCGGATAGGGATTATGCGAAGAAATTGATTTCGCCCCCGGTGACCGTTTCCCGATTTATTCGGGGCGAGGCACCGGATCTTATTAGCAACCGTGCTTCCGGAAAAAAACAAGGAACAGGATATGGCACAGGAACGTAGGGATGGCGGCCGCGGCCGCGATCGTGAAGAACGCGATGACGGCATGGTGGACAAGCTCGTCCACATCAACCGCGTCGCCAAGGTCGTCAAGGGCGGCCGTCGCTTCGGTTTTGCAGCACTCGTCGTCGTCGGCGACCAGAAGGGCCGCGTCGGCTTTGGTCACGGCAAGGCGCGCGAAGTGCCGGAAGCCATCCGCAAGGCAACTGAATCGGCCAAGCGCGACATGATCTTCGTGCCGCTGCGCTCGGGCCGTACGCTGCACCATGACGTCGAAGGACGCTGGGGCGCCGGACGCGTGCTGCTGCGCGCCGCCAAGCAAGGTACCGGCATCATCGCCGGTGGCCCGATGCGCGCTGTCTTCGAGACGCTCGGCATGCATGACGTGGTCGCCAAGTCGATGGGTTCGTCGAACCCCTACAACATGGTTCGCGCCACCTTCGACGCGCTGAAGAGCCAGATGCATCCCAAGGATGTGGCTGCTGCTCGCGGCATCAAGTATTCGACCCTTCAGGCCCGCCGCGGCACCGCCGTTGCGGCTGAAGAATAGTCGATCTGACCAGGGATTTTGACCATGGCCAAGAAAGCAACCAAGACCATCACCGTTGAGCAGATCGGTTCGCCGATCCGCCGTCCGAAGGAACAGCGCGCAACGCTGGTCGGCCTCGGCCTCAACAAGATGCACAAGCAGCGCACGCTGGAAGATACGCCCTCCGTGCGCGGCATGATCGCTGCCGTCCAGCATCTCGTCCGCGTCGTGGACGAGGGCTGAGCCAGAGCGCAGGAGAACTCAGATGAAACTCAACGATCTGCGTGACAAGGACGGCGCGACGCACTCCAAGAAGCGTCTCGGCCGTGGTATCGGCTCCGGCTCGGGCAAGACCGGCGGTCGCGGCGTCAAGGGCCAGAAGGCGCGCTCCGGCGTCGCCGTCAACGGTTTCGAGGGTGGCCAGATGCCGCTCTACCGGCGCCTGCCGAAGCGTGGCTTTAACAACATCTTCGCCAAGAGCTTCACTGTCGTGTCGCTGGCCCGCATTCAGGTGGCCATCGACGCCAAGAAGCTCGATGCCAAGGCGACCGTGACGGCTGAATCGCTGGTTGCCGCCGGCGTCATCCGCCGCGTCAAGGACGGCGTGCGCATCCTCTCGGATGGCGAGATCAAGGCGAAGCTCGCCTTTGACGTCGCCGGCGCCTCCAAGGCCGCGATCGAGAAGATCGAAAAGGCCGGCGGTTCGGTCAAGCTGCCGCAGGAAAAGGCAGCTGCCGAGTAACGGCAATTTGAAGCGCGATCGGCAAGAGTGGGATCCGTTTTTGCTCACGATTGCGCTTTGATCTGCTCAACGAGGCGACCGCGTCAACGCGGCCGCTTGCATGTTTAGAGCCCGGAGCTTATCTCGTGAGCTTCGGTGAAACGCGCCGCCTGACCTCAGGGCCATCAAGCGTTACCAAGCGGAGAATCAGGCATGGCTTCGGCTGCTGAACAATTAGCCTCGAATCTGAATTTCTCGGCCTTCGCCAAGGCGGAGGATTTGAAGAAGCGCATCTGGTTCACGATCGGCGCGCTGCTCGTCTATCGCCTCGGCACCTACATCCCGCTTCCTGGTATCAATCCCGACGCCTTCGCCCAGGCATTCTCTTCGCAGAGCAAGGGCGTGCTTGGCATGTTCAACATGTTCGCCGGCGGCGCCGTGCAGCGCATGGCGATCTTTGCGCTCGGCATCATGCCTTACATCTCCGCGTCCATCATCATGCAGCTGATGACCTCGGTCATCCCGTCACTGGAAGCGCTGAAGAAGGAAGGCGAACAGGGCCGCAAGGTCATCAACCAATACACGCGCTACGGCACCGTGCTGCTTGCGCTGGTTCAGGCCTATGGCATTTCTGTCGGTCTGGAAGGCGGCAACGGCATCGTCAGCGATCCCGGCATGTTCTTCCGCATCTCGACCGTTGTCACGCTGGTCGGCGGCACCATGTTCCTGATGTGGCTGGGCGAGCAGATAACCGCGCGCGGCATCGGCAACGGCATTTCCCTGATCATCTTCTCCGGCATCGTCGCCGGCCTGCCGCACGCCATCTCCGGCACGCTGGAGCTTGGCCGCACCGGCGCGCTGTCGACCGGCCTGATCCTGGCGATCATCGTGCTGGCCGTCGTCGTCATCGCACTCATCGTGTTCTTCGAGCGCGCCCAGCGCCGCTTGCTGATCCAGTATCCGAAGCGCCAGGTCGGCAACCGCATGTTCCAGGGCGATACCTCGCATCTGCCGCTGAAGCTCAACACGTCGGGTGTCATTCCGCCGATCTTCGCCTCGTCGCTGCTGTTGCTGCCGGCCACCGTCGCGGGTTTCTCGCAGACGACCAACATGCCGGCCTGGGCAAGCACCATTCTGGCTGCACTCGGACATGGCCAGCCGCTCTACATGGCATTCTATGCGGCGATGATCGCGTTCTTCGCTTTCTTCTACACTGCGATTGTCTTCAACCCGAAGGACACCGCCGACCAGCTCAAGAAGCATTCAGGCTTCATCCCGGGTTATCGTCCGGGCGAGCGCACCGCCGATTACATCGATTACGTTCTCACCCGCATCACCGTCGTCGGCGCCATCTATCTGGTGCTGGTGTGCCTGCTGCCGGAGTTCCTGATCTCGGCGACTGGCGTACCATTCTACCTTGGTGGCACATCGCTTCTGATCGTGGTCAGTGTCACGCTCGATACGGTTGCGCAGATTCAGGGCCACCTGATTGCGCACCAGTATGAAGGCCTGATCAAGAAGTCGAAGCTGCGCGGGGGGAAGAAAGCCAGATGAGGTTGATATTGCTTGGGCCGCCAGGAGCGGGCAAGGGGACGCAAGCACAAAGACTGGTAGAAAAACACGGCATACCCCAGCTCTCGACGGGCGACATGCTGCGTGCTGCCGTCCAGGCAGGCACCGAAGTCGGCAAGCGCGCCAAGGCGGTGATGGATGCCGGTGAACTGGTGTCCGATGCGATCGTCAACGCGATCGTCGGCGAGCGTATCGATCAGCCCGACTGCGCCAAGGGGTTCATCCTCGACGGCTATCCGCGGACCCTGGTGCAGGCGGATGCGGTCGAGCAGATGCTGTTGGATCGCTCCCAGGCCCTCGACGCCGTCATTGAGCTCGTGGTCGACGACAAGGCTCTGGTTGGCCGGATCGTCAAGCGCGCCGACGAGGCGCAGGCAGCCGGCCTTCCCGTTCGCAAGGACGACAACCCGACGGTGTTCGAAGAGCGCCTGAGGGAATACTACAAGAAGACGTCGCCGCTGATTGGCTACTACTATGGCAAGGGCAAGCTCCGCAGTGTCGACGGCATGGCCGATATCGACGCCGTGACGGAACAGATCGAAGCGGTGCTCAAGGACGCAGTGCGGGGAAATTAACGATTGCACTTGACGGAAGCGGTTCGCTGCGGTATGGCGGCCCGTCTTCCTATCAGGCATGAGCTTTGCTTGTCCGCAAGGGCAAGGCAGCCGCATTGAACTGGAAACTCCCGCATGGGCCGGCCTCCACCGGACGCGGGGCAACTTAAGACAGCGCCGTGCCCGCCTCGTTTTTGAGGATTGGCCGGCCCACATGGAGAAGGGAAGAACATGGCTCGTATAGCCGGCGTCAACATTCCGACCAACAAGCGCGTTGTCATTGCGCTTCAGTACATTCACGGCATTGGCAAGCGGTTCGCCCAGGAGATCGTCGACAAGGTCGGCATCCCGGCCGAGCGCCGCGTCAACCAGCTGACCGACGCGGAAGTGCTGCAGATCCGCGAAACCATCGACCGCGATTACCAGGTTGAAGGCGACCTGCGCCGCGAAGTCTCTATGAACATCAAGCGGCTCATGGACCTCGGCTGCTACCGCGGCCTGCGTCACCGCCGCTCGCTGCCGGTCCGCGGCCAGCGCACGCATACCAATGCGCGCACCCGCAAGGGCCCGGCCAAGTCGATCGCCGGCAAGAAGAAGTAATTTGTTAGGGGAATAAGGGAGTAGGGGAATAAGGGAGTAGGGGAGTAAGGCAGTAGGGAATGCCCATCAATCGGGCCGCACTTTTCCCTACTCCCTTACTGCCCTATTCCCCTACTCCCTTACGAAGGTGGAGCCGCTGGCATTACGGCGGTGTAGAGATCAACTGAAAGGACTATCATGGCCAAGGAAGCCGCTCGTGTTCGCCGTCGCGAACGCAAGAATATCTCGTCGGGCGTTGCCCACGTCAATTCGACCTTCAACAACACGATGATCACCATCACCGACGCGCAGGGCAATTCGATTGCCTGGTCGTCGGCCGGTGCCCAGGGCTTCAAGGGTTCGCGCAAGTCGACCCCGTTCGCTGCCCAGATGGCTGCCGAGGATGTTGCCAAGAAGGCCCAGGAACACGGCATGCGCATGCTCGAAGTCGAGGTCTGCGGGCCCGGCTCCGGTCGTGAATCGGCATTGCGCGCCCTGCAGGCCGCCGGCTTCACCATCACGTCGATCCGTGATGTGACGCCGATCCCGCACAATGGCTGCCGCCCGCGCAAGAAGCGTCGCGTCTAAGCATTTATCGAACGCCGCGCGAGCGCCCTTGGGCGCTCCTCCGCGGCATTCCAGGTCGCCCGCCACGATTGGATGGTGGCGGGTCAACGGAAGGAAAGCATCATGATCCAGAAAAATTGGCAGGAACTGATCAAGCCGAACAAGATCGAGTTCTCGTCGAAGAAGAAGACGCTGACCACGCTGGTCGCCGAGCCTCTCGAGCGTGGCTTTGGCCTGACGCTGGGCAACGCGCTGCGCCGCGTGCTTCTGTCTTCGCTGCGCGGTGCGGCTGTTACCGCCGTGCAGATCGACGGCGTTCTGCATGAATTCTCGTCCATCGCCGGTGTGCGCGAGGACGTGACCGACATCGTCTTGAATATCAAGGAAATCGCCATCCGCATGGAAGGCGATGGTCCCAAGCGCATGGTCGTTCGCAAGCAGGGACCGGGTGCTGTTCTTGCCGGTGACATCCAGACGGTTGGCGACGTCGAGATCCTCAACCCCGACCACGTCATCTGCACGCTGGACGAAGGCGCTGAAATCCGCATGGAATTCACCGTCGACACCGGCAAGGGTTACGTGCCGGCCGACCGCAACCGCGCCGAAGACGCGCCGATCGGCTTGATCCCGGTCGACAGCCTTTATTCGCCGGTCAAGAAGGTCTCCTACAAGGTCGAGAACACCCGCGAGGGTCAGGTTCTCGACTATGACAAGCTGACCATGACGATCGACACCGACGGTTCGATCACCGGCGAGGACGCGGTGGCTTTCGCCGCCCGCATCCTGCAGGACCAGCTCGGCCTGTTCGTCAACTTCGACGAGCCGCAAAAGGAAGTCGCCGCCGAGGCCGTCACCGAGCTCGCCTTCAACCCGGCGCTGCTCAAGAAGGTCGACGAACTCGAGCTTTCGGTGCGTTCGGCCAACTGCCTGAAGAACGACAACATCGTCTATATCGGCGACCTGATCCAGAAGACCGAAGCCGAGATGCTCCGCACCCCGAACTTCGGCCGCAAGTCGCTGAACGAGATCAAGGAAGTCCTGGCGGCGATGGGCCTGCACCTCGGCATGGAAGTGCCGGACTGGCCGCCGGAAAATATCGAAGACCTCGCTAAGCGTTACGAAGACCAATATTGAGCATGAATTCCAAGGATCGGCGGCGTGGGCCGCTCGATCCGACGGTCATGCGGAAAACCATCAGAGGCCACGGCCTCTTGAACAACTGAAGAAGGAAAAGAGCCATGCGCCACGGTTTCAAAGGCCGTCGCTTCGCCCGAAGCATTAGCCATCGCAAGTCGATGTTCGCCAACCTCGCCGTGTCGCTGCTCGAGCACGAGCAGATCGTCACGACCTTGCCGAAGGCGAAGGACCTGCGTCCGATCGTCGAGAAGCTGGTGACGCTCGGCAAGCGCGGCGACCTGCACGCCCGCCGCCAGGTCATTGCGCAGATCGGCAATGAAGGCGTCGTCAAGCGTCTGTTCGATACCATCGCGCCGCGCTACGCCAACCGCAATGGCGGCTATCTGCGCATCATGAAGGCGGGCTTCCGTCACGGTGACAACGCCGCCATGGCTGTCATCGAGTTCGTCGATCGCGACGTCTCGGCCAAGGGCGCAGGCGACCGCGCTCGCATCGAAGCCGAAAGCGCTGACGCGGACGCCGCAGCCGCATAAGGCTCGGTTTTCCCAAATGACTTCAAAGGGGCCTGCGGGCCCCTTTTTTGTTTTCTGAAAGCAGCAAACCGCGGCGGAATCCGATTTCCTGGCTTGGCCCTGGGGTTTTGGCCCAAAATAGTCGGATTTCAGCGGCTTAGCCTTTCATTTTGCACAATCGTCGGGACAATGCCCCCGAACCTGCCTTGGAGGATTCGCGAATGCGCGCCAGAAGACTGCCCTTTGTTCTGCTTTTCGCCGTCATGGCGTTTGCGGCCGCACCGGTGGTCAGGCAAGCATTGGCCGAGGATACCAAGACGGATCCCGGCCTGTCCGATGTGCTGACCGAACTGCTGCATGGCGTGGAAGGCGAAAACGCCACGGCTGGGCCCGACAAGCGCGTACCCTTCGGCCGCGAGGAGGTGCAATTGTCCTTTGCGCCGCTGGTCAAGCAGACAGCCCCGGCGGTGGTCAACGTCTATGCCTCGCAGACCGCCAAGGTGACGTCGCCTTTCGACGGCGATCCGTTCTTCGAGGAATTCTTCGGCCGCTCGCAGCCGCGTGCGCAGTCTTCGCTCGGCTCCGGCGTGCTGGTCGATCCGACCGGCGTCGTGGTCACCAATTACCACGTCATCAAGGATGCCGACCGGGTCAAGGTGGCGACGGCGGACGGACGCGAGTTCGACAGCAAGGTGCTGCTCAAGGACGAGACACTCGACCTCGCCGTGCTCAAGATCACCTCGGACAAGCCGTTTCCGGTTATCGCCATCGGCGATTCCGACGCGCTTGAGGTCGGCGACCTGCTGCTGGCCATCGGCAACCCCTTCGGCGTCGGCCAAACCACCACCAGCGGCATCGTCTCGGCATTGGCCCGCAGCCATATCGGCGTCTCCGATTCCAGCTTCTTCATCCAGACCGACGCCGCCATCAATCCGGGCAATTCCGGCGGTGCGCTGATCAACATGGGCGGCCAGCTGGTGGGCATCAACACCGCCATCTACAGCCGCAGCGGTGGTTCGATCGGCATTGGCTTTGCCATTCCCTCGAATATGGTTCGCGCTTTTGCCGACGCGGCCAAGGCCGGGCTCGACTTCTTCGAGCGGCCCTATGTCGGCGCCGAGTTCGAAGCGGTGACGCCGCAGATCGCCGAATCGCTCGGCATGGAGAAGCCGACCGGTGCGCTGGTCTCGTCGGTCGAAGCGACCGGTCCGGCCGCCAAGGCAGGGCTCAAGCCCGGCGACGTGGTGCTGCAGCTCAACGGCAAGCCGGTCGAGAGCATCGAAGCGCTGGACTACCGGATGGCGACGCTGTCGATCGGTACCACCGCCAATTTCGCGGTTTTGACCAAGGGCCAGCAAGCGGCGATGGATATAGCGCTGGAGCGTGCTCCGGAAGGCATGAAGGCTGCCGAGGTGACGCTGCATGGCCGCAGCCCGTTTTCGGGCGCCAAGGTCGCGGAGCTGTCGCCCCGGCTCGCGCAGCGGCTTGGCCTGCGCACGGACATCAAGGGCGTCACCGTGGTCGACATCAACCGCGATTCTCCGGCCGCCGATTTCGGCTTCCAGCCGGGCGACATCGTGCGTGAGGTGAACGGCACCACCATCGATACCGCGGCGACCCTGGAGCTGGCGGCCAAGACGGATACGCGCTGGTGGCGCTTTACCGTCGAGCGCGGCGGGCAGATAATGCGTCAGGTGTTGCGTTATTAGGGCTGGGCTCCGTGCATTCGGGCTCATGCTCCAACGAAAAAGAAGTGCATGGCCGATCTGTTCAGCGTCGATGAACCGGAAAAGACCCCGCCCGGGCGGCCGCTGGCCGACAGGCTGCGGCCGAGAAACCTTGGCGAGGTCGTCGGCCAGGAGCATCTGACCGGCCCTGACGGCGCGCTGACCCGATTGATCGGTTCCGGCTCGCTCGGCTCGATGATCTTCTGGGGGCCGCCCGGCACCGGCAAGACCACCGTAGCGCGCCTGCTTGCCGGCGAAACCAGCCTGGCCTTCGAGCAGATATCGGCTGTCTTTTCCGGCGTCGCCGACCTGAAAAAGGTGTTCGAAGCGGCCAAATTGCGCCGCACCAATGGCCGCCAGACCTTGCTGTTCGTCGACGAGATCCATCGCTTCAACCGTGCCCAGCAAGACAGCTTTCTCCCGGTCATGGAGGACGGGACAGTCGTGCTGGTTGGCGCCACGACCGAAAACCCGTCCTTCGAACTGAATGCCGCTTTGTTGTCACGCGCGCGCGTTCTGGTCTTCCATTCGCTTGGCGAGGAGAGCATCTCCAAGCTGATGGTGCGGGCGGAGGAGACCGAGGGCAGGGCGCTGCCGCTCGACGACGAGGCGCGGGCCATGCTCATCCGCATGAGCGATGGCGACGGCCGGGCGTCGCTGACGCTCGCGGAAGAAGTCTGGCGGGCAGCCAAACCCGGCGAGGTCTTCGATCCCGAGGGTCTGCAGCGCATCGTCCAGCGCCGCGCTCCGATCTACGACAAGGGCCAGGACGGCCATTACAATCTGATCTCGGCGCTGCACAAATCGGTACGCGGTTCAGACCCTGACGCGGCTCTCTACTATCTCGCACGCATGTTCGATGCGGGCGAGGATCCACTCTATCTAGGCCGCCGGCTGGTGCGCATGGCCATGGAAGACATCGGCCTTGCCGACCCGCAGGCGCTTGTCGTCGCCAATGCCGCCAAGGATGCCTACGACTATCTCGGCTCGCCCGAGGGCGAGCTGGCTTTTGCCGAGGCCACCGTCTATCTCGCCACCGCGCCCAAATCCAACGCCGTCTACAATGCTTTCAAGGCCGCCACGCGGGCCGCCAAGGAACACGGCTCGCTGCTGCCGCCCAAGCACATCCTCAACGCGCCGACAAAGCTGATGAAAGCGGAGGATTACGGCGCCGGCTATCGTTACGACCATGACGAGCCGGACGCCTTTTCGGGGCAGGATTATTTTCCGGAGAAGATGGGCCGCCAGACCTTCTATGATCCGCCCGAGCGCGGCTTCGAGCGCGATATCAGGAAGCGGCTCGACTATTGGGCGAAGCTGCGCAAGGAGCGGGAATAGCGGGTTTGCGTGAGGCCGTTGACCAGATCCGCCAGGCAGCCAGCCGGCCACGATAGCAGGGCCGTTGTGTGGTAACCCAAAAAACCTTATCAAGGCGCACGGCCGGGCGGTGGCCGTTGCCTTGATTTGGGCACCTCATTCGCAACAGGATCGCGCTTCGCGCGTGGAAAAATGACAAAAACCCTTCGCAAATCCCTTCGCAAGTTCGCCATTGCCATCCCGCTTCTCGCCCTTGGCTTCTATTTCATTCCCATCCTGACGACGATCTTCATCATCTGCGGCCTGATCGACGTGCTGCGCAACGACCGCAAGGATCTGTCGCTGTTCTCAGGCTATTTTCTCGGCAACGGCCTGTTCACCTGGCTGCTTTCGCCGTTCAATCTGCTGGTCGACCTCATGTGCTACAGAAATCCGGGCGTCTGGAAGCTGGAGCAGTTTCCCGCCGACTATCAGCGCGAGGTCAACGAGGTCCTGGACATCTTCAAAGCGCGCAAGGATGAGATCATTGCCGACATCGACGCCAATTTCGGCGCCGGCCGGCGCGGCATGTATGTCTACCAGTGGTACGGCAAGCACAGGATCGATAATGTCGCCGAGTTCAACAAGGATTTCAAATATATCAAGACCATAGCCGTTTCCGTCTTCAGCAAGCGCGAATCGACGTCCTGGCATTTCGGCCCGCTGCGGCTCAGCCTGCGCATCCTCTACAATCTGATCCCGGTGAAGTCGGAGATTTTCGTCGAGTGCGGCAACGTCAAGAATTACTGGTACGACAATCCGCTGTTCATCTTCGACGACACGCTGCTGCATCGCTCGGTCAACGAGTATGACGGCCGCCGCTACTGCGTGTTCATGGACATTATCAGGCCGTCTCCGGTTCCCCGTCTCATCGCGGGCATGCTCGCCATCGTCTCGGTCAGCGTCGAGCGCATCAATTCCATGTTCTACAAGAACTGGAAGATGATCGGCTCGACCAAGCCGAAAAATGCCGGGACGACCTGAGCTTTAGAGAACCGGCGCTGCCGGCGGCATTTGGGTGCTCCGCATGTGAGATTTGGCCCATCCTTGTGGCCGCTCATGCGCCGGAACGGCTCCTGGCTGCATGAACGGCGGCCCCGGGCTGACTTTGACAGTTCTGCCTCTCCCCTCCTGGCGGCTTCAAGTGACGAAGAACAGATCTCTCGGATTTTGGGCAACGACCTATGTGTGCACCGCTCTGCTGGGAGTTGCTCTTGCTCTCACCTATGTAGGGCTTGAACAGCCTGTCTATTACTGGGACTTCGCTGCCTATTTCGACACGTTCAGCCAGCAAGGCACGCTCTTGGTTCAGAGCCCTCTCGAATGGCTCAGCCACCTGAGAACCTCGATAGCCACGGATGACTACAGTGCGGCGATCCTGGTGCCGCTGATGCCGTTTCACATCATTTTTGGCGATTCGAGGTTTTCCTACATCGCCGGAACAGTCGCTGTTTATCTGGTCCCGACCGCTCTTCTCATCGGCAGAATAAGCTATCTGGAGGCGGCGACCGGAACATCTTCATGCCGAAGCTGGCTCACCGTATGGATTGCGGCCTTTCTCTACACGCCCTTCTGGGCGGCGACGCTCCGTGGGTTGCCTGACATTGCCGGCTGTTTCGCGCTTTGCGCGGCAACCTATTTTCTCTGGAAATCGAGGTTCCTGACCCATGAACCGGTGATCAGCGGAATACGTGTCGGCGTATGCCTGTGGTTGGCATTCGTGCTGCGCCGCTGGTACGCCTATCCCGTCATCGGGGTCGGAATTTCCGCAGCCTTCTTCTGTTTTCTGCAGGCGAAAGACCGGGACTTTCCGGCACTCCGCAATGCCGCCGTCGGGAGCCTGTGTGCGATCCTCGTGGTATCGGAGCCGCGCTGACCTTCCAGCAACCCCTGATGCTCAAGATACTGGGAACCAGCTATGGCGACCTTTACAGCGGATACAAGACAAACTTCGGTTCACAGCTTGGCCAGGTAGGATCGCGGCTCAGCTATGTGAACTGGCTGTTGATCGTATTTGGCCTTTACATCTCCATCATACGCCGAAAAACAGATTTTCCCTGTTCTGTGCCGTTGCTTCGGCACTCACCTTCGTCCTCTTCACCCGCATGCAGGACCCGGATCGCCATCATTCGGTGCCAGTATTTCTTTGGCTCTTTCCTGCCTACGCCCAGGCAATCGTTGCGATCGTTTCGATGCCGGCACTGAGATCGCTATGGTCGAACGCCGCGATAGCCGTTGCCGCCGGGCTGGCGTTTTTCGGTACTTTTTTCCCGACTGGCCGCCAGGTGCTGTCACCGATCAGCTACGTCTTTGCCAGCGAAGCCACGCTCCCGCTGCACCTCGACAATCTTCCAGAATACAGGCGCCTTATCGATGACCTTCTTGGAAAGATGGGACCTGAGGACCGGTTGTCGGTGTTTGCATCCAGCGGGATGATGAGCGATTCATTGCTGTATGAAATGGACAAGGACCTTTACCCTCGCATCGAGTGGGCTTGTCAGGTCGATAGTCGCGATCGATTCAGACCGGCGACGTTGAAGTCCAAATACGTTGTCGTGACCGACCCGCCCGTTATCCATCTGCAGCCGGGCGCGCAGCTCTGTGTCTCGATACCGGACCAATACATTGTCGAGGGCAAAGGCATCGCCGCAGCATACAGGCGCATCGCGGCGTACCAGCTGTCCGGCGACGTCAAGGGCTACCTCTACGAACAGGTGCGCCCAATCGGCAAAGCGGAGATCGATGACCTCTATAACGAGTTCAGGAAAAAATATCCGAGATGGGCAACGCCTGAGTGGTGACGAACTCGGCCGATCCGTGCGGTTGCGCGCGCAACAAGGGATTGACCGGGCAGCCGTGCGGGGGCAGTAAACGGTCATGTTCAATCTGCTTCTCGTCGTCGTCGGTGGCGGCATCGGTGCCGGAATTCGTCACCTCACCAACATCGGCGCATTGCGCCTTGTCGGCCCAAACTATCCCTGGGGCACGATGGCCATCAACGTCATCGGCTCCTTCGCCATGGGGCTGTTCATCGCCTCCATGATGCGCCGTGGCGGATCGAACGAGGTCAGGCTGTTCGTTGCTACCGGCATTCTTGGCGGCTTCACCACCTTCTCCGCCTTTTCGCTCGATTTCGCGACGCTGTGGGAGCGGGGAGCCACGCTGCCTGCACTGGCTTATGCCCTTGCCAGCGTCGTTGGCGCCATTATCGCCCTGTTTCTGGGACTTTGGCTCGCAAGAAGCCTGCCTTAGTGCTATTGCCGCGCCAAGAACAGGCCGAGCTTCGCTCGGGAAACGGATAAGCGACAAAAAACATGGCAGGCGTTGAACAGATCACGGTGGAGGCCGGCGAGGCGGGCATGCGGCTCGACCGCTGGTTCAAGACCCATTTCCCGGGCCTTGGTTTCGGCCATTTGCAGAAGCTTCTGCGCTCCGGCCAGATCCGTGTCGACGGCGGCCGGGTCAAGGCCGACACCCGTGTCGAGCCCGGCCAGATGGTTCGCGTCCCACCGCTCGAGGTCGACAAGAAGGGCGAGAGTGCGCTGACCGGCCACTCGATCCGCAACCAGGGCGATGCCGATGTTCTCGCCAAGATGCTGATCCATGAGGACCCTAAGGTTTTCGTCTTCAACAAGCCGGCGGGCCTTGCGGTGCAGGGCGGCTCGGGCGTCACCCGCAATGTCGACGACATGCTGGAAGCCTGGCGCAACCAGAAGGGCGAGAAGCCCAGATTGGTTCACAGGCTCGACCGCGACACTTCGGGTGTTCTGGTCGTCGCCCGTAGCCGGCTGGCCGCCATGAAGCTCTCGGAAGCGTTTCGCGCCCGCGAGACCAAGAAGACCTATTGGGCGCTGGTTAAGGGCGTGCCGCCCAAGCGCGAGGACAAGATCTCGACCTGGCTGATCAAGGAGCCGACGCCGGACGGTGACCGCGTGCGGGTCGCCGCGCATGGTGAAAAGGGCGCCGACCACGCTGTGTCCTACTACCGCATCATCGAGCAGGCGGCGCAGACGATGACCTGGCTGGAGATGGAGCCTTATACCGGCCGCACCCACCAGCTTCGCGTTCATGCCGCCCACATCGGCTGTCCGATCCTGGGCGATCCGAAATATTTCGAGGCCGACACCAACTGGGACTTTCCCGGCGGCATTCAAAACCGCCTGCATCTGCATGCGCGCCGCATCATCATTCCGCATCCCGACAAGGGCGTCATCGATGTCACCGCGCCAATGCCGCCGCACATGCGACAGAGCTGGAACCTGATCGGCTTCGACGACGCCAGCGCGGAGGACTGATCGTGAGCGGCGCCACCGACGGGCTCGCCACCGATACGCTTGATCGTCGCGACACGGTCGACATGGCCGCCGCCGCCATCATGGTCGGGCTGACCTTTTCCTGGGGGCTGAATTACGTCGCCGCCAAGATCTCCTACGCTGGCTATGATCCGGTTTTCCTATCGATCGCGCGCTCGATCATCGGCGGCCTGTGTGTCTTTGCCTGGTGCCGGTGGCGCGGCATCGCGCTTTTCACGCGCGACGGGACCTTGCTCGCCGGCATCGTGGTTGGCGCGCTTTTCGGCATCGAGTTCCTTTGCCTTTATGTCGGCCTGGAGCATACGACCGTTGCCCGCAACACGCTGCTGGTCAACACGATGCCGTTCTGGATGCTGCTCGGCGGCCATTTCCTGCTTGGCGAGCAGATCACGTTGAGAAAATTCCTTGGCCTGCTGCTGGCCTTTGCCGGTCTTGCCGCGGTGTTTTCCGACAAGCTCGGCGGCGGCGGAGACATGCTGTTCGGCGATCTCCTGAGCCTCGGCTCCGGATTCTTCTGGGCTTTGACCAACATCCTCATCAAGCGGTCGAAGCTGGTCGAGGCGAGCGCCGAAAAGCTTCTGCTTTACCAGCTCGCCGGGGCAGCGATCGTAGGCGTCTTGGTGCTGCCTCTCGCCGGCCCGCCCGTTCGCGATCCGACCGTGCTGCCGACTTTGGCGCTGCTTTTCCAGGCTGTCTACATCGTCGCCTTCACCTATGTGCTGTGGTTCTGGCTGCTGCGGCGCTATCCGGCATCAGGCCTGTCCAGTTTCACCTTCCTGTCGCCGGTTTTCGGCGTGCTGTGCGGCGCCATGTTCTTGAATGAGCCGCTGACCATGCGCATTTTCCTGGCACTTGGCCTAATTGCCGCCGGCCTGATCATCGTCAACCGGCCGGCGCGCAAGCTGACGCCGGTGTAAGAGAGACCTTCATGCGTGATATCCTCAACGACCTCGAAGCGGGCAAATATCTTTCCCATCCCGATCCGGTGCGTCGCGCCCAGATCCAGATGAAGACGCATCTGCCGAAGCGCTTCTACAAGGCCGCCTCTGTCGCACCTGTCGACAATGGGTTTGCCGTGCATCTCGACGGCAAGCCGGTGCGCACCCCGAGCAAGGCGCTGCTGGCGCTGCCTACCGAGGCAGCAGCAGTGCTTGTCGCCGACGAATTCGCCGCCCAAAGCGAGACCATCGATCCGGTGACCATGCCGGTGATGCGTCTCGTCAACACCGCCATCGACGGTGTCGCCAGCGACCCCCAGGCGGTGCTGGAGGATATCCTGCGCTTTGCCTCATCCGATCTGCTCTGCTATCGCGCCGACGCACCGCAAGGGCTGGTGGAGCGGCAGAGCCAGCATTGGGACCCGGTGATAGACTGGGTGAGGGGAACACTCGGGGTCCGCTTCAATCTCGCCGAGGGCATCATCCATGTCGAGCAGCCGCGCGAGACCATCGCCGTGCTGGGCAGCCATCTTGCCCAGCGAACAGAGCCGCTGCGGCTCGCCGCCATCCATGTGATGACGTCGCTGACCGGTTCGGCTCTGCTGGCGCTGGCTGTCGATTTCGGCGAACTCGATGCCGATCCTGCCTGGGCCGCTGCCCATGTCGACGAGGACTGGCAGATCGAGCATTGGGGGCAGGATGCGGAGGCCGTTGCCCGCCGCGCGGCTCGCAAGCGCGACATGATGGCTGCTGTCGGCCTGCTGGAAGCGCTCAAGCGCTAAGGAGTTTTCCCAGCTCGCCCGGATTCATCCCGCAGTGCACCTAATACCAAAGTCATAATCCCAAAGACGCGCTGCCTTTGGCAGGCGCTTTCTGTCATTTTTCCGAATGGCTGTCGTTGAGTCCGTGCTCGGAGGAGAACGCGGACGGTGTCGCGCAGCATCGAGAACGGGTCTCACGGGAGGATAACGCAATGGCAATCGCATCGACCGCCGGCGGAGCAAGCCGCGGCATGACGCGGGAGGAGAAGAAAGTCATCTTCGCTTCCTCGCTCGGCACCGTTTTCGAATGGTATGATTTCTATCTCTACGGCGCATTGGCCGGAGCGATCGGCGCGGCATTCTTCGCCTCCTATCCAGAGGCGACTCGCAACATCTTCACGCTGCTGGTTTTCGCCGCCGGCTTCCTGGTGCGCCCGTTCGGCGCGCTGGTGTTCGGTCGCATTGGCGATCTCGTCGGCCGCAAATACACATTTCTTGTCACCATCCTGATCATGGGCCTGTCGACCTTCCTGGTCGGCCTGCTTCCCGGCTCGGCGAACTGGGGCATTGCGGCGCCCATCATCCTGGTCGGGCTGCGCATGCTGCAGGGCCTGGCGCTCGGCGGTGAGTATGGTGGTGCGGCGACCTATGTCGCCGAGCATGCTCCCGACGATCGCCGCGGCTTCTATACGTCGTGGATTCAGACGACGGCGACGCTCGGCCTGTTCCTGTCGCTGATCGTCATCCTGGTCGTGCAGAATTCGCTGAGCAAGGAGGATTTCGCGGCTTGGGGCTGGCGTATTCCGTTCCTGCTCTCGGCCATACTGCTCGGCATATCGGTCTGGATCCGCCTGTCGCTTGCCGAATCGCCGACTTTCCAGCGCATGAAGGACGAGGGCAAGGGCTCCAAGGCGCCGCTGACGGAAGCCTTCGGCCAGTGGAAGAATGCCAAGATCGCGTTGCTCGCGTTGTTCGGCCTCACCGCCGGCCAGGCTGTGGTCTGGTACAACGGCCAGTTCTACGCGCTGTTCTTCCTGGCGAATGTGCTCAAGGTCGACCCACAGTCGGTCAACATCATGATCGCGATTGCGCTGGCGCTCGGCGCGGTCTTCTTCGTCGTGTTCGGCTGGCTATCCGACAAGATCGGCCGCAAGCCGATCATCATGGCCGGTCTCGCGCTGGCGATCGTCACCACCTTCCCGCTGTTCAAGGCGCTGACATGGGCCGCCAACCCGGCGCTCGCCACCGCCCAGCAGAACACGCGTGCGACGGTGACCGCTGCTCCGGGGGACTGCAAGTTCCAGTTCAATCCAACCGGAACACGCAAGCCTCTCACCTCGTGCGATATTGCGACGGACTTCCTGGCCAAAAGCTCGGTGCCCTATGATATCGTCACGACAGCGGCAGCGGGAACAGCGGCCAGCGTCAAGATCGGCGCCGAGACCGTGACGTCTTACGACGCCGTGGCGGCCGCTGATAAGGCTGCTCCAAGCGATGCGGCTTTCAAGAAGGCGATCAACCTGGCGCTTCAGGACGGCGGTTACCCGCTGAAGCGTGCTGCCGCCAAGGTTGCTGACCAAAAGCTCGACGCCTTTGTCGCGGCCAATCCCGAACTGAAGCTCGACGCGGCAGCCATTCGCGCCGGTGAAAAGGCCACTGTCCCGCTCGCCCAGGCGGTCAAGGACAAGCTGCTGACGGCCGATGAGGCTGCCGGCGCCACGGACGTGACCGTCTACAGTGTTCCGGCGGCCGGTGCGTTCGCGATGTTTGCCGACCCGGCGGCGGTCAACTGGGCAAAGGTCATCGGCATCCTGTTCATCCTGGTCCTCTACGTGACCATGGTCTACGGGCCGATCGCGGCGATCCTGGTCGAGATGTTCCCGACCCGCATCCGCTATACCGGCATGTCGCTGCCCTATCACATCGGGAATGGCTGGTTCGGCGGCCTGCTGCCGGCGATCGTGTTCGCGCTCAGCGCCTCCAAGGGCGATATCTACTACGGCCTCTGGTATCCGGTGGTGATCGCGGCGATGTCGCTGATCATCGGCATGATCTTCGTCAGGGATACGCTGGGAACCAACCTGCACGACAAGCAGTAGCTGACAGCTCCAGCATACAAAGATAAAGCCCGGCGCGAGCAATCGCGCCGGGCTTCCTCTTTTCAGGCCAATTATCCGTTGACGAGGGCTGCTGCCCCTCTGTGTCAGCTCTTGCGGCCCCGGGCCTCATCCTCGATGGCTGCCTCATGGTACCAGCCGTCGCCGAAGTCTGCGCGGGCACCACGCAGCGAGGCAAGCTCTGCCGCAAACTTAGCCCTTCCGCTCAAATTTGAGGCAGAGAGGCGCGCTGCCGCCGGGAACATCAGAATTTTGGCCGACGGTCGTGTGGAAATGATTTCCATGCCGGATTCCTTTCTTCCGCCGAACCTTTTCGATTCAACTTGGTCCAAAGATAAGGTCTGCAATCAAGTTAGGCAATATGCCTATGAAAAGATCAGTATTTGCACACTATTTGTGCAAATAACGATTGTGATGGATCCGGGCGCATTGCTTAGGCGCTCACCGACTTTCGAGCGGATGCCGCGTCAATTTTGCCGCACCCTCCGGACCAAGAATGGCACACGAATTGCATTTTAAGTGTGCGGCAGGCCGTCTGCTGACGGCAGACGCATGTCGACGCCGTTCAGTGTTCGGTGATCAAGCAACGAGAGGCTAGAATGACGAAATACAAGCTCGAGTATATCTGGCTCGATGGATATACCCCGGTCCCCAACCTTCGCGGCAAGACGCAGATCAAGGAATTCGCCGAATTCCCTGATCTTGAGCAGCTGCCGCTGTGGGGCTTCGATGGTTCCTCGACCCAGCAGGCCGAAGGGCACAGCTCCGATTGCGTGCTGAAGCCGGTTGCGGTCTATCCGGATCCCGCCCGCACCAACGGCGTGCTGGTCATGTGCGAAGTCATGATGCCCGATGGCGTGACGCCGCACGCATCCAACAAGCGCGCCACCATCCTCGATGACGAGGGCGCCTGGTTCGGCTTCGAGCAGGAATATTTCTTCTACAAGGACGGCCGGCCGCTCGGCTTCCCCGAGAGCGGCTATCCCGCACCCCAGGGCCCGTACTACACCGGCGTCGGCTATTCCAATGTCGGCTCCATTGCGCGCCAGATCGTCGAGGAGCATCTCGACCTCTGCCTCGCCGCCGGCATCAACCACGAAGGCATCAACGCCGAAGTTGCCAAGGGCCAGTGGGAATTCCAGATTTTCGGCAAGGGCTCCAAGAAAGCCGCCGACCAGATGTGGATGGCCCGCTACCTCATGCAGCGCCTGACCGAGAAGTACGGCATCGACATCGAATACCACTGCAAGCCGCTTGGCGACACCGACTGGAACGGCTCTGGCATGCACGCCAACTTCTCGACCGCCTATATGCGCGAAGTCGGCGGCAAGGCCTATTTCGAAGCGCTGATGGCGGCCTTCGACAAGAACCTGATGGATCACATCGCCGTCTACGGCCCGGACAACGACAAGCGTTTGACCGGCAAGCACGAGACCGCGCCGTGGAACCGGTTCAGCTATGGCATTGCCGACCGTGGCGCCTCGATCCGCGTGCCGCATTCCTTCATCAAAAGCGACTACAAGGGTTATCTGGAAGACCGCCGTCCGAAC
Organism: Mesorhizobium sp. M0715; assembly: GCF_040320355.1. Classification (NCBI taxonomy): domain Bacteria; kingdom Pseudomonadati; phylum Pseudomonadota; class Alphaproteobacteria; order Hyphomicrobiales; family Phyllobacteriaceae; genus Mesorhizobium; species Mesorhizobium sp. M0715. The sequence goes on from NZ_JAMYPL010000009.1 coordinate 49,976, forward strand.
TCGCAGGGCGACCCCTACCAGATCGCCTCGCAGATCCTGAAGACGATCGCCTCGGTTCCGGCAAGCGCCCAGGTTTCGGCCGCCGCGTAAGCGTTTCGGACTGCATGACAAGAAGACCCCGGCGTTTCGCGCCGGGGTTCTTTTTTGGCCGTTACCCGGCTGACGGCATTCCTGGGAAAACATACCCAGAAAAAGTCAGGGAATTCACGCGATCGCAAATCGCCCGGGAGTTCTTGCCGCAGCCATGTGAGCCTCCGGCGATCACTCGCTATAAAGCCCGGAAAAGCGCCTTTTCCAGCCCTTATCCGGGGCAAAGGGCCTTCCATAAGCATCTGTTCATACAGCAGAATCGGCCATTCGCGGCCCGGCTTGCGACGTTGACAGATCACGCTACGGCATGCGTATTCGCAGGCCTTGGGGTTACGTCACGCAATGCTGTTCGGACGGGCGGGGTTTTCTGAACGGCGGCATTGGCGTGGGCGCCGGACGAGCGGTCACTGTAGCCTGAGACAGTGCTCCGCTCGCTCCTGGCTCCAACGTTGGCGACCGAGCGGCCGCCTTGATCTTCACTGGACATCGCCGAGTAGTGATTGAAGTCACCGGACCGACGCTCAAGCCGGCCGCTCCGATGGACCGTAGGTCCAAGAATCCGGGCATCGTGCGATCGCCGAAGACGAAAGGCGGATACGGGCGCGCATGCGGCTGCCGCGCAGGCGAGACATGCCGGTCGGCTGGCAATTCCTATTGGAGCGCAGCAAAAAGCCCTTGAAAGAGGGAAGTCTTTCAAGGGCTTGGTTATGGCGAATCTTAGGCTGAGATTGAAGCCTCAGACGGAGTAGTACATGTCGTATTCGACCGGATGCGGGGTCATTTCGAAGCGCATCACTTCGGCCATCTTCAGCTCGATGTAGCTGTCGATCTGGTCGTCGTCGAAGACGCCGCCAGCCTTCAGGAAGCCACGGTCCTTGTCGAGGCTCTGCAGGGCTTCTCGCAGCGAACCGCAGACGGTCGGGATCTTTTTCAACTCCTTCGGCGGCAGGTCGTAGAGATCCTTGTCCATCGGCTGGCCGGGATGGATCTTGTTCTTGATGCCGTCGAGGCCGGCCATCAGCAGGGCGGAGAAGGCGAGGTAGGGATTCGCGCCCGGATCGGGAAAGCGGACCTCGACGCGCTTGGCCTTCGGCGACGAGCCGAACGGGATGCGGCAGGACGCCGAGCGGTTGCGCGCCGAATAGGCGAGCAGAACCGGCGCTTCGTAACCCGGCACCAGGCGCTTGTAGGAATTGGTCAGCGGGTTGGTAAAGGCGTTGATCGCCTTGGCATGCTTGATGACGCCGCCAATGAAGAAGAGGCAGTTTTCCGACAGACCTGCATATTCATTGCCGGCGAAGGTCGGCTTGCCGTTCTTCCAGATCGACATGTGGACGTGCATGCCCGAGCCGTTGTCGCCGAAGATCGGCTTCGGCATGAAGGTGGCCGTCTTGCCATAGGCGTTGGCGACCTGGTGGACGACATATTTGTAGATCAGCATCTTGTCGGCGTTGCGCACCAGTGCGTCGAACTTGATGCCGAGTTCGTGCTGGGCCGCCGCCACCTCATGGTGATGCTTTTCGACGCGCACGCCCATCTCGGCGAGCACGGTCAGCATTTCCGAGCGCATGTCCTGCGCGCTGTCGATCGGCGGCACCGGGAAGTAGCCGCCCTTGACGCGCGGCCGGTGGCCGAGATTGCCGGTCTCGTAGTCGGTGTCGTCGTTCGACGGCAGTTCCGTGGAGTCGAGCTTGAATCCGGTGTTGTAGGGATCGGCCTTGTACTTCACGTCGTCGAACACGAAGAACTCGGCTTCCGGGCCGACATAGATGGTGTCGCCGATGCCTTCGGCCTTCATGTAGGCCTCGGCCTTCTTGGCCGTACCGCGCGGATCGCGGTTGTAGGATTCACCCGAAACCGGATCGAGGATGTCGCACAGGATGACCATGGTCGACTGCGCGAAGAACGGGTCCATGTGGACAGTGTCCGGATCGGGCATCAGCACCATGTCGGACTCGTTGATGGCCTTCCAGCCGGCAATCGACGAGCCGTCGAACATCACGCCATCGGCGAACATGTCTTCCTCGACCTCGATGACATCCATCGTCACGTGTTGCAGCTTGCCCTTCGGGTCTGTGAAGCGCAGGTCGACGAATTTCACGTCGTTGTCCTTGATCTGCTTCATGATGTCTTTGGCTGTCGTCATGTCATGTATCCCTGTTTGATGACGTTTTTTGTTGATGACGTTTTCAGGAGGAGGGCCGGTCAGGTCAGACCGCGTCCATGCCCGTTTCGCCGGTGCGGATTCGCACAACTTCCTCGATATTGGAAACGAAGATCTTGCCGTCACCGATGCGGCCCGTCTGGGCCGCCTTGCGGATGGCCTCAATGGCGCCTTCGACCGCGTCGTCGCCAAGCACGACCTCGATCTTCACCTTGGGCAGGAAATCGACGACATATTCGGCGCCGCGATAGAGTTCGGTGTGGCCCTTCTGACGACCGAAGCCTTTTGCCTCGGTGACAGTGATGCCTTGCAGTCCGGCTTCCTGAAGCGCTTCCTTCACTTCGTCCAGCTTGAATGGCTTGATGATCGCTTCGATCTTTTTCATGTAAAAAGTGGCCTCCACTGCCAAAAAAACGGGTTGTGACCCCCCGCTTGCGCCTCCATCAAGCACGAACTGTGCCAATTCAGCGGATTCTAAGCGGTCTCATAAGATTTCAAAGCCGCGCCGCACCGGGATGCAAATTCGCGTCATTCACTGCACCGGAAGCGGCATGGGCTGCCAGAGCCTACACAGCGCCAACACCCGCGTCCGCACAAAAATCAGGCACATCGCCTATCCCGCAGGCAATTTTCTGCCCGCGATGCCTTCGTCCCGACGTTATGGCCGCAGATCTCGGCAACTCCCCCTTGTTTGCTTAGGATCGAAATTGGACAATGCTTGATAGCATGCGGATCGGCAATCCATGAGCAACGAACTTCTTGTCCCCGCCGAAATGACCGCGGCTGATCGGCTGACGATCGCGGCCGGTCCGGCCGATGGAATCAGCCTGATGCGGCGCGCGGGCGAAGCGGTCGCGGCCGAGGTTCTCAAGCGCTATCCCTCGGCAAAGCACATCCATGTGCTGTGCGGGCCCGGCAACAACGGCGGCGATGGCTATGTCGTCGCCCGCCTCCTGGCCGGCAGCGGCGTCGGCACAACGATCTGGTCATCCGGAGCGCCGAGGCCGGAAAGCGATGCGGCGCTCGCCGCCGCGGAATCACTGATCAAGTCCCGGCCGCTGTCCGATTTCGACGCCGAGTTCGGCTCGATCGTGATCGACGCGCTCTATGGGGCAGGGCTGTCCAAGCCGCTTTCCGGCGATGCCGCGAAGGCCGTCGATACCGTGACAGCCCTGCGCCTGCCTGTGGTCGCGATCGACCTGCCGTCGGGCGTCTCAGGTGCCAGCGGCGAAATATTGGGCAGGGCGTTTCGTGCCGAGGTCACCGTCACCTTCGCGCGGAAAAAGCCCGGCCACTTGCTGCTGCCGGGGCGCGGGCAATGCGGTGAAATCGTGCTCGCCGATATCGGCATCGATGACGGCATCATCGCCCAGCTCGCTGTCTCGACCTTCGAGAATGTGCCGGACCTGTGGTTGCGGGAATTTCCCCTGCCGGCGGTCGATGCGCACAAATACAAGCGCGGCCATGTCGGCGTCTTTTCCGGCGGTCCCAGTGCTACCGGCGCGGCGCGGCTGTCGGCGATGGCCGCCGCTAGATGCGGGGCAGGGGCGGTCACCGTGCTGTCGCCTGGCAATGCCATGCAGGTGAACGCGACACACCTGACCTCGATCATGCTGCGAGAGGCGGGGTCACTTGAGGAGGTGCAGGAATTTCTGACGGCGCGCCATCCCGAGGCGCTGGTGTTTGGACCGGGGCTCGGGCCAAAGCCCAAGGTCGGCGATTTCGCCCTGCAACTGATCAAGACCTTGGCGGAGGGTGCACGCGCATCGCAAACCGCAAACCACGGAGGAGCGATCGTGCTTGATGCTGACGCCATTACATCTATGGCCCATCAGCCGCAGTCGCTGTTCGAAGCCGCCCGTCACCTGAACGCGCCAGCGTTGGTGATCACGCCGCATGAGGGTGAATTCGGCCGCTTGTTCCCAGATATCGCCGGGGACAAAACCATGTCGAAATTGGACAAGGCGCGGGCGGCCGCAGCGCGGGCCAATGCCGTCATCGTCTACAAGGGCGCCGACACGGTCATAGCAGCGCCCGATGGCAAAGCGGCGATCAACTCCAACGGTGCACCGTGGCTGGCCACAGCCGGGTCAGGCGACGTGCTGTCGGGCATCATTGCCGGTTTGCTCGCACAAGGCATGCCGCCCTTGGAGGGCACCTGCGCGGCGGTGTGGCTGCATGCCGAAGCCGGCAGCCGGTTCGGACCCGGCTTGATCGCCGAGGATCTGCCGCTGGCGCTGCTGCCGGTGTTGCGTGAACTCTTCGACGCGCGCATGGCTGTTCCATGAACCGCGCCCTGGCTCTGCTGCTTGCCACAGTCTTTGCCGTCTTCGTGGCGTCGACGGCGCGCGCCGAGGGCCCTTTGATCATCGTCGACGATCCGGCGGTGCTCGCCGCACTCGATGCCAAGGGTTTCGGCTTCGTCGACGTTTTCGGCGTCGACGGCGAGGACGGTCTAAAGACGCTTTACGACGAGGCACCCGCCTATCACGCCATCGTCGACATCGTTGCCTCTGATGTTGCGGCATTGCGCGCCGAGATGAAAGCCGGTGGGCGGCCGCTCTACGAGATAACCGACGGCAATGTCGGCCGCATCATGGACATGCGCTGGCTGAAGACCGATGCCGCGCGCCTCCGGTTGGTCGGCATCGTCAACCGGCTCGACCGTCGCGATTTCACGCGGCTGCAAGGCGACAGGAACTGCGGCGAGGTGCGCTTCGTCTACCGCCTGGCCTACAGTTTTCGCAAGAACGGCAAGCTGCTGGCATCGCGCCTGCCGTTCAATTTCAATGCCGTCTACAGCGCCGCGCCCGATGCCGACGGCGGCTGCGTCGGTACTGCCGGACGCTGGACGCCACAGCTTGACGAGAGCGTCGATGCCGGCTGGCTGACCGGCGGGCCGCTGGAGAAGGCCGGGCTGACCTTCAAGCAGCTGGAGCTCAACGCGCAGGTGGTGCGCTTCCCCTCCGGACAGGAAACCGAGTTCGGTGGCCAAGCCGCCTATCTCATGCGGGTATTCGGCATCGATGGCGCTGCTATCAGCGAGAAGCCGCTGGAGAACACGCCCGACACCGCACGGCTCTCGCAGGACGCGGCGCTGAAAGCACGGCTTGCCGCCTATGTCGGCGCCAATCTGCCGGCGGTCGATGAAGGCGTTTATGAAATTCCCGACGAGTTCCTGGCCAGAAAGATTATTTCATGGTCGACCTTCGGCAGTGCGCGGCAGGCCAATCACCCGTTTACGCAATTATTCCGACCTGAGGAATTCGCATCGCTCGATTATTCCGCGCTGAAACTCGTGCGCACGCCGGAAGCGCTGGTCGAACGATTGGACAATGGCGCCTGCCAGGGGTGCCATCAGGCCGGTTCGACCGCCGGTTTCCATTTCATCGGGCTAGACGACAAGACGACATCGCCGTTGAACCGCATCGAGGTCGGGGTTTCGCCGCATCTTCATGCCGAGATCCCGCGGCGCCAGGCGTGGCTGGCCGCCACGGCCGAAGGCAAGCAGCCGAACCGCTTCCGTCCGCTCTCCTTTGCGCCGCCGGCGGTCTGGACGAACGCCGGCGCGGTCGATTACGCGCCGGCGGAGATGGCCATGCCGTGCCTGATGCAGGAAGATGCGACCCGCTTCGGCGCGACTTGGCAGTGCAGCAGTGATACCATCTGCACGCCGCTGGCCACCGCTTCGGGCGTGCACACGAAACTGGCGCAATGCCTGCTGCCCAAGGACAGCGAAAAAATGTTTTCCGGCCATCCCTGCCTGACCGGCTCGATCGCCAGCAACGCGGCGCAGCCTTTCAACGACCGCTACAGCATATCAGGCCAGTTCGCGGCCTTCGCGCCTGACGTCTCGCGCACCGCTTACACCTGCCGGCCGCCGAAGATCGGCGTGCCCGCCGGGATTGCCTATCGCGGCTGCAACGACAAGGACCGTACATTTGCCGCCTTCAAAGTCGGCAAGCCTCTGCCGCACGAGATCTGCGGGCTGGTCGGCGGCAAGAAATTCGATATCTGCGTAGCCACCAATAATTTCGACCAATGTCTTGGCGGCGCCGTCAATCGCGGCAACCGGCCGGCCTGTTCGGCCGATCATTTCTGCCGCGAGGACTATATGTGCCAGTCGCTGCCGCCGGACACGCCGGGCATCGGCAAAGTGAAAGGCATCGGCTTCTGCTCGCCGACTTATTTCATCTTCCAGATGCGCATCGACAACCACGCAACGCCATGGGGCAGCCCTGTCCGTGCCACGATGGGAGCGGGGTTTGGTGCGGCGGAAGAGGAGTGAGCTGCCCGACGGTTACCTCCTCGGATAGATGCCCAGCCACGCCTCACAGCGGGATGTTGTCGTGCTTCTTCCAGGGGTTCTGCATGTCCTTGTTGCGCAGCATGCGCAGCGCGCGCGCGATGCGGCGGCGGGTCGAGTGCGGCATGATCACCTCGTCGACATAGCCGCGTTCGGCAGCGACGAAAGGCGACAGGAAGCGATCCTCGTAAGCCTTTGTGTGGGCCGCGATTTTTTCCGCGTCGCCGATGTCCTTGCGGTAGATGATCTCGACCGCTCCCCTGGCGCCCATCACCGCGATCTGCGCGGTCGGCCAGGCGTAGTTCATGTCGCCGCGCAGATGCTTTGACGCCATCACGTCATAGGCGCCGCCATAGGCTTTGCGGGTGATGACGGTGATCTTCGGCACGGTGGCCTCGGCATAGGCGAACAGGAGTTTCGCGCCATGCTTGATCAGCCCGCCATATTCCTGCGCCGTACCCGGCAGGAAGCCGGGGACATCGACGAAGGTGACGATCGGGATCGAAAAACAATCGCAGAAGCGCACGAAACGGGCCGCCTTGCGGCTGGCGTCGGAATCGAGCACGCCGGCCAATACCATTGGCTGGTTGGCGACGAAGCCGACGGTGCGGCCCTCGACGCGCCCGAACCCGGTGACGATGTTCTTGGCGAAGTTCTGCTGGATCTCGAAGAAGTCGCCTTCGTCGACAACTTTCATGATCAGTTCCTTGATGTCGTAGGGCTTGTTGGCGTTGTCGGGAATCAGCCGGTCGAGCGACAAATCATGGTCGGTGACCGACTGGTAGCATTCGATCTCGGGAAGCTCCGATGTGTTGGAAGCCGGCAACAGGTCGACCAGCCGGCGCATCTGCAGCAGCGCCTCGACGTCATTGTCATAGGCGCCGTCGGCGATCGACGATTTCGTCGTGTGGACGGAGGCGCCGCCGAGGCTCTCGGCGGTCACCGTTTCGTTGGTCACCGTCTTCACCACATCCGGCCCGGTGACGAACATGTAGGAAGTGTCGCGCACCATGAAGATGAAGTCGGTCATCGCAGGCGAATAGACGTCGCCGCCGGCGCACGGTCCCATGATGACGGAAATCTGCGGAATGACCCCGGAGGCCAGCACGTTGCGCTGAAAGATCTCGGCATAGCCGCCGAGTGCTGCGACGCCTTCCTGGATGCGCGCCCCGCCGGCATCGTAGAGGCCGATGATCGGCGCCCGGTTGCGCAGCGCCATCTCCTGCACCTTGATGACCTTCTCGGCATGCGCTTCCGACAGCGAGCCGCCGAATACGGTAAAGTCCTTGGCGAAGAGGTAGACCGGGCGGCCGTTGACGGTGCCCCAGCCGGTGACGACGCCGTCGCCGGCGATCTTGGTGTTCTCCATGCCGAAGTCGGTCGAGCGGTGCTCGACATACATGTCGAATTCCTCGAACGAGCCCTCGTCGAGAAACACCTCGATGCGTTCGCGCGCGGTGAGCTTGCCCTTCTTGTGCTGGGCATCGATGCGGACCGGGCCACCGCCCATGCGGGCGATCTCGCGGCGGCGCTCGAGTTCCTTGAGAACGTCTTTCATCGATTACCTCCCAAGCCAGCGGCATTTCGTCGTAATCGTGCCGGCAAGCGAGCGCAAGCGGCGCTTGCGCCACGGGCTTTGCTGCGCTGCAACATGAAGCCCCTTGCAATTGAGGGCGAACTCAGCCATATGCAGCCCATAGGCGCTTGGGCCGGGAACGAATCCGGCCTTCTCGACGAATGAGACTGGTTGCGTCTGTTTTCCCTCTTTCCGGTATATCGGCCCTTTTTCCGGTAAATCACAAAGCGGCGAAAAAGCCCCGTGGCATGATGCCTGCGGGCACGACAGCGCAGCCGAGTGGACGAACCCGTCCGCCCGCCTTGTCGTTCATCACAGATTTTTCGACGGCAGGTTGCGCCCTGCCGCCATCGGTGTTTGCGGCCAGAAGCCGCGTGAAAGAAGATTATTTTGACCAACGAAAACACTTTGCCCGGTAGCGCTGCGGAACTCACGGGTTTCGCGGCACTGGGTATTACGGGCGCGCTGCTCAAGGCCACCCACAACGCCGGCTTCGCCGAGCCGAAGCCGATCCAGGCACAGGCGATCCCGCCGCAGATGGAAGGCCGTGACATTTTCGGCATCGCCCAGACCGGCTCCGGCAAGACTGCGGCCTTCGCGCTGCCGATTCTGTCGAAGATCATTGCGCTTGGCACCAAGCGCCGGCCGAAGACGGCACGTGCGCTGATTCTGGCGCCGACGCGCGAACTCGCCGTGCAGATCGAAGACACGATCAAGATCCTCGCCAAGGGCGCGCATGTCTCGACCGCGCTCGTGCTCGGCGGCGTGTCCCGCTTCAGCCAGGTGAAGAAGGTTGCTCCCGGCGTCGACATCCTAATCGCCACGCCCGGCCGGTTGACCGACCTGGTGCGTGAGGGCGACCTCGTGCTTGCCGACACCAAATGGCTGGTGCTGGACGAAGGCGACCGCATGCTCGACATGGGCTTCATCAACGACGTCAAGCGCATCGCCAAGGCGACCGCGCCCGACCGTCAGACGGTGCTGTTCTCGGCGACCATGCCCAATGAAATCGCCGAACTGGCCAAGGGCCTGCTGAAGAACCCGATTCGTGTCGAAGTCGCGCCGCAAAGCACGGCGGCGGCCGAGATCGTGCAGGGCGTCGTCTTTGCCCGCACCAAGCAGAAGCGCCAGGTGTTGTCGACGATGCTCGCCGACGAGGCGATGAAGTCTGTCATCATCTTTTCGCGCACCAAGCATGGTGCCGACAGGGTGACCAAGGACCTTGAGCGCGACGGCTTCAAGGCCGCCGTCATCCACGGCAACAAGTCGCAGAACGCCCGCCAGAAAGCGCTGAACGATTTCCGCGACGGTTCGGTGCGCATTCTGGTGGCGACCGACATCGCGGCGCGCGGCATCGACGTGCCCGGCATCAGCCATGTCGTGAATTTCGACCTGCCTGATGAAGCCGAGAGCTACGTCCACCGCATCGGCCGTACCGGCCGCAACGGCATGGACGGCATCGCGATCACGCTTTGCGATCCTTCGGAAAACAGCAAGCTGCGCCAAGTCGAGCGCATCATCCGTACCAAGCTGCCGATCGTTGCCGACCATCTCGGCAGCCCCGATCCGCTGCGCAATCCGGCTGAAAAGAACGAGCGCTTCGAGCCGGCCAATGACCGCAACGACCGCAATGGGCGTCGCGACGGCAGGCGGCCCGGTGGCGAGAACAAGGGCAACGGCTTTGGCAAGAAGCGCTTCGGCGACAAGCCGGCCTTCGCCGGCGAGCGCAAGCCGGATGGCGCCAAGCCGGCCTTCAAGGGCAACAACAAGCGCCGCTTCGGCGGCAAGCGCCCGGCGGCGCGGGCTGCGTAAGTAGCCAGCGTTGTAGTCAGTCAAGCTCAGGCTGGCTGATTGCCGGGACAGACCAAGGAAAGGGCGGCTGAAGCGATGCTTCGGTCGCCTTTTTCGTCCGCCTACTTCACCACCGCTTCGATCCAGACGGCGATCCTTTGCGCCAGAAACGCCGTGGTCGATGGCGACAGCGCGTCGCCGGCAATGACGTGATTGTCCGGGTCGCCGGTGTCGTCGACCGAAACCAGTTCATGCGGCGCACCCCAGCGCCCGGCAATCTCGCGGGTGCGGTCGGCCCACACCACTTTGTCCGAATCAGAAAAGATGAACAAAGCAGGGATGGTCGCCTTCTCCACCGGCGCGCCATAGGCAAGCTCGGTCAGCGCCTGCATCGGCAAGGTTGCTTCGATCGGATAGCGGGTGGTCCAGAATTTTTCATGCAGCGCGTTGCGCGGCACGAAGCTGTGTTCCTTGCCGGCGACCAGCCTGGCGATCTGTTTGCCCCACGGCATGGTCAGGATCTCGGCGCCCGAAGCCTTGACGCCGAAATTCGGCGAGATGAACGCGATCGCCGCCACCCCGTCCGATGCACCGGACTGCGTTGCCGCCCAGACCGCCAGCGAGCCGCCGGTCGAAGTCGAGATGACGATCACCTTGTCGCCGATCGCCCGGCCAATGGCGAGTGCTTCCTCATAGTCGTTGATCCAGGCGTTGATGCTGCCTTGCGTCATCGCCGCGCCATCCTGCCCGTGACCGGTAAGGCGTGTGTAGAAGAGATTGGCGTCAAGCTGTTCCGCCACTTCGTCGGGCAGCGAGCGGATTTCGCCCTTCGATGCGGAAAAGCCGTGGATGTAGACGATCGACAGCGGGGTCGTGGCATGCACCAACGGATCGGCCCAGACGATCTCTTTTTCCAGCCCGTCACGGATTCCGGGGATGGCGGCTTCCGCCTTTGCCACATAGGCCTGCGGATCGTCAGCGATGAGCGAGGGATCGAAACGGATAGTGGTGTCGACGCGAACGCGCGGGCCGAGCACGAAGGCCAGTGCGAGAATGGCGATAAGGCCCAGCACAGCAAGCACGATCCGTCGCCCCATCGCAGACTCCACGCAGCACTTGCCTCAACCATGGCGACGGCGGCCCGAAACGGTGAGCCTGCCAATTTCGCCGGCGTCCTATTCGATCGGGGGCTTGCGGTCGTAATGCAGCGGCCGCGCCTTCCAACTGGTCATCAGGCTGATAAACCCTCTGCACAGCGGCCTCGGCAGCAGGCCGAGCAGTTTCAGGGGCCAGCTGGTCCGGCGCGGGAAATGGACTTCGAAGCCGCCCGACTTGATGCCCCGCGCCATGCGGCGCGATGCGCGGCTGACCGGCATCAGTCCCGGCATGGGCAGCATGTTCTTCTCGGTCAGCGGGGTGTCGATGAAGCCGGGATTGAACACCTGGATACGCACGTTCATCTTGTCGAAATCATACTTCAGCGACTCGGCCAGAATGTTGATGGCCGCCTTGGTGCCGCCATAGGCGGCCGTTGTCGGCCAGCCGAAATAGGATGTCACCGAGCCGACCAGCACGACATGGCCGCGCGCCCGCACACGCATGCGTTCGACCGCGGGCACGAGGCCGTTGATGATGCCGAAATAATTGACCTCGAAGGACCGCCGAAAGTCGTTGACGACAAGATTCTCCCCCGGCGTCGAAATGTAGTTCCCTGCATTGAAGATGGCGAGCACGATGGGACCGAGTTCCTTCTCGATCGCGGCGACGGTTCTTGCCATGCGCGGCTCGTCGGTGACATCGCAAGGAAAGGCCGTGACACTGCCCGGCATCTGCGCGGTCTCGACGACAAGCGTGTCGATCGGATCGTCGTCAAGCGCCGTCACCGCGACGGCATAGCCCTGGGAAGCAAGATCCCTGGCCAGCGCACGGCCGATGCCGCTTGAGCCGCCCGTGATCCAGGCGACGCCGTGCTTCGGGTTAGCCCGGTAGAGTGTCATGCTGCGCCCTGTCGACTTGTTGGTGCTTTGCTCTAGCGGTGAAGAAATCGAATGAAAAGCCGCTTTTCAACGTCAGCCGGAAATGAACAGTGGCGCAAGAGGCCAGCCTCGGGAAGCGCCGACGCAACAACAGCACTGCAAATGCGACTGGACCAGACAAATTCTTGCCTTGAAACCGCAGCTTCGGGTTTCTAGGGTTTCGGCGCACCTACACAAGGAATCCTGAATGCCCCGTTCTGTGATCGACGCGATCGGCAACACGCCTCTGATCCGCCTCAACAAAGCTTCGGAACAAACCGGTTGCGAGATCCTGGGCAAGGCCGAATTCATGAATCCGGGCCAGTCGGTCAAGGATCGCGCGGGCCTGTTCATCATCCGCGACGCCGAGAAGCGCGGGCTGCTGAAGCCCGGCGGTGTGATCGTCGAGGGAACGGCGGGCAATACCGGCATCGGGCTGACGTTGGTCGCCAAGGCGCTCGGCTATCGCACCGTCATCGTCATCCCGGACACACAGAGCCAGGAGAAGAAGGACACGATCAAACTGCTCGGCGCCGAACTGATCGAAGTGCCGGCCGTGCCCTACAGGAATCCCAACAATTACGTGAAACTGTCGGGGCGGTTGGCCGAGCAACTGGCAAAGACAGAACCGAACGGCGCCATCTGGGCCAACCAGTTCGACAATGTCGCCAACCGTGACGGCCATATCCGCACCACGGCGGAGGAAATCTGGAACCAGACCGGCGGCAAGGTCGACGGCTTTGTCTCGGCGGTCGGTTCGGGCGGCACGCTGGCCGGCGTCGCCTCCGGACTGAAAGCCAAAAGCCGGGATGTGAAGATCGCGCTCGCCGATCCGCTGGGGGCCGCGCTCTATTCTTTCTACACCAGCGGCGAGCTGAAGTCCGAAGGCAGCTCGATCACCGAAGGCATCGGGCAGGGGCGAATCACCGCCAATCTCGAAGGGTTCACGCCGGATTTTTCATTCCAGATCCCCGATGAGGATGCGCTGCCGATCGTCTTCGACCTGATCCAGGAAGAAGGCCTTTGCGTCGGCGGCTCGACCGGCATCAACATTGCCGGCGCGATCCGTCTGGCCAGGGAATTAGGCCCCGGCCACACCATCGTGACCATCCTTTGCGATTACGGCACGCGCTATCAATCAAAACTGTTCAACCCGGAATTCCTGCGCGAGAAGCAGCTGCCGGTGCCAGGCTGGATGGAGCTGAAGAGCACAATTCCGGTGCCGTTCGAAAAGGTCGCGTGATGGCAAACAGGACGGACGCCCTGTTTCGCGACGATGCCTATCTGCGGACGGCGGAGGCGACAGTCGTTGCTGTGAACGATCGCGGCGGTATCATCCTCGACCGGACGATCTTCTACGCCACTTCGGGTGGCCAGCCGGGTGACACCGGATATCTCGAACGCGGCGATGGTAGCCGCATCGCCATTGCCGCCACCCTCACCGGTGAGACCAAGGACGAGATCATCCATGTGCCGGCGCCGGAGCAGGCGGTTCCGCAGCCCGGCGAGGCGGTGAGGCTGGCCATCGACTGGGAGCGGCGGCATCTCTTGATGCGCATGCACGCGGCTTGCCACCTGCTCACCGTCGTCTGCCCGTTCCCGATCACCGGTGCCTCGGTTTCCGAGGACGACAGCCGTGTCGATTTCGACGCTCCGGATGCCGGCTTCACCAAGGAGGACGTCACTGCCGGGCTGATGGACCTGGTGCGGGCCGATCATCCGATCTTTGTCAGGCTGATCAGTGACGAGGATCTGGCTGCCAATCCCGGCCTAGTGAAATCCAAGAACGTTCGGCCGCCGGTCGGCACCGGCAAGATCCGCCTGGTCTGTATCGGCGACAACGCCTCGGTGGACAGCCAGCCCTGCGGCGGCACCCATGTAAAGAGCACCGGCGAAGTCGGCGAAATCCACATCGGCAAGATCGAGAAGAAGGGCCGCGAGAACCGGCGCTTCCGCATCCGCTTTGGGCCGATGTCGGCAAACTGAACAGGACAGTGATCGCCAAAAAAGCGAGCAGGAGAACAAAATGGCCGAGGACAGCCCCTTCACCGTCGACGCAGACTGGCTGCAGCAACGTCTCGGCGAGCCGGGCCTGACGATCATCGACGCATCCTGGTATCTCCCGGCGCAGAAGCGCGATGCGCGCGGCGAGTATGAGTCGGCCCACATCCCGGGCGCACGATTTCTCGATCAGGATGCCGTTTCGGACCCGGATTCGCCCCTGCCGCATACCTTGCCGTCGCCGCAGCATTTTGCCCAGTATGTCGGCGCCATGGGTGTTTCGGCCGATGACACCATCGTCGTCTATGATGGTCCGGGTTTCTTCTCGGCGCCCCGGGCGTGGTGGATGTTCCGGGTGATGGGCGTCTTCCAGACCTATATTCTGGATGGCGGCTTCGATGGCTGGAAAGCCGCCGGCAGGCCGGTGACGGCTGAGCCGACCAAGATCGCGCCAAGCGTGTTTCATGCCGATTTCGACCCCGGGCGCGTCGCCAGCCTCGCCGACATGCGCCGGATCGTCGACACCAGGGCAAGCCAGATCGCCGACGCCCGGGGGCCGGGCCGGTTCACCGGCACTGAACCTGAGCCGCGCGCGGGTATCCGCTCCGGCCATATGCCTGGCGCGCGCAATCTGCCCTATTCGGCGCTGTCGGAAAATGGCGAGCTGTTGTCGAAGGACCGCCTGCGCAAGGTGATCGAGGAGGCCGGCATCGATCTGTCGAAACCTGTCGTCACTTCATGCGGCTCCGGTATTACCGCGGCGGTGGTGACGCTGGCGCTGGAAACGCTTGGCCATACGAACAACAGGCTTTACGACGGCTCCTGGACGGAGTGGGGCGGGCTTTCCGACACGCCTGTGGTGACCGGCAAGGAATGAAGACGATGGAAAACGGCACGCTGGAAGACATTGACGTCACGGTGACGTTCCTCGAGATGCATGTGCCGCCGGCCTATTCGCCGCCTGTGCCGTATAACCGTCAGGTCGCGCTGCTGAAGACCAAGGACATTCCGCTGCATTTCTACCGCTATCTGATGGACCGGGTGGGGCGCAAATGGCACTGGGTCAATGTGCTGAGACTGGATGACGACGAGCTTTCGGCCGGCATCCATCGCGAGGACCGCGACATCAGGGTGCTCTACCTCGATGGCGCCCCCGCCGGCTTCTTTGACCTCAAGCCGCATCTGCCGGAAGAAGTCGAGCTCGCCTATTTCGGCATGATGGAACATGCGACCGGGCAAGGCATCGGCCGCTGGTTCCTGGGCTCCGCGATCGCCGCCGCATGGTCGCATGGGCCGAAGCGGGTGACGGTGCAGACCTGC
Source organism: Mesorhizobium sp. M0715 (assembly GCF_040320355.1). NCBI lineage: Bacteria > Pseudomonadati > Pseudomonadota > Alphaproteobacteria > Hyphomicrobiales > Phyllobacteriaceae > Mesorhizobium > Mesorhizobium sp. M0715. The sequence continues at coordinate 65,239 of NZ_JAMYPL010000009.1, forward strand.
ACGCTCGATCATCCGGCGGCTCTGCCGCTCTACCAGAAGCTCGGCTTCGCACCGGTGGCGCAAAAGAGGGAAATCGTCCATCCGCTGCCTTTCACCGAGCGCGCGGCCAGCGTCATGCGGCCCTAGCCGGAAGCTAATACCAGCTCGAATCTGAACCCGTCGTTCATCGGCCCTTCAGGCTGTTTTTGGCATGTTGCCGGCACCATCAATGCGGCCAAGGCCGAAGGAGACGAAGACATGCTGACCCGCCGTACACTTGCCGCCGCGCTGATCGCGGCAATTGCCATGCCAAGCCTGGCCGCAGCCCAGGCGACAACGCCTTCGGCCGCGACGATCGAGCGGAAGCTCGAGGCGGCGCCGCGTGTGAAATTGCGGCCGAACGAGCGCGTCACCATCCGCGAATTCAAGCGGCGCCCGGATTTGCGCCGCATGGCCCGCTCGATCGATATCCAGTCGATCAACTTCGCCTTCGGTTCGGCGGCCATTTCCAGTTCGCAATACGACAAGATCGAGACCATTGCCGACGCGCTGCGGCGCATCCTGCGCCGCGATCGCGGCGCCCGCGTGCTGATCGAGGGCCATACCGACGCCGTCGGCTCCTTCCAGTCGAACCAGGCCCTGTCCGAACAGCGCGCCGCTTCGCTGAAGCGCACGCTGGTGCGCGAATTCGGCGTGCCGGGTCATGCTCTCGAGACAGTCGGCTATGGCGAGGAGTTTTTGCTGGTGCAGACGCAGACCGAAAACTGGCAGAATCGCCGGGTGACGCTGCGCCGCTTCGACGATTTCATCCGTTGAGCCGCAGCTCCGACGGGACTTGATGAGAGCCGATCGCCGAGGGGCGACCGGCTCTTCGACATTTGGCAGGAATCGGGTGGGCGGCGAGGGTTCAAGGACATAATTTCCAGTCACGACGCCGGAGATTTTTCCATGACCATCCAGTTCAAAGCTTTGCCGACCGAAGATGTCAGGACGTTGCAGCGCGGTGGCATCGATGCTTATGGCCAAATGCCCGAGCGAAAGATCTCCGACGGTGACGGCATGCCTTGCCGTCATTGCTTGAAGAACATAGGAGCCGGCGACGCCTACCTTGTTCTGGCATACAGGCCATTCCCGGGGCTTCAGCCCTATGCCGAAACCGGGCCGATCTTCCTGCATGCCGAGGAATGCGATGGTGCCGCTGAGAGCGGGGCGCTGCCCGAGGTTCTCGATAGCCCTGACTACATCGTGCGCGGCTATGGCAGGGATGATCGTATCGTCTATGGCAGCGGCGGCGTCATCCCGACCACGGCAATTGCTGCACGGGCCGAGACGCTGTTCGAACGCGACGAGATCGCCTACGTCCATGTCCGTTCGGCGCGCAACAATTGCTACCAGTGCCGCATCGAGCGCGCTTGAGGCTGAGATTAGCCCCTGGAAACAGTTGTCGTACTCCCGTCGCATATTCGCGATAGAAAGCCATTGTCGATCGATTTGCCGACCACGGATGAACCGGCGGTAAATCTCGACATCGAGGAAGCGGGGCTTTGGCTCCGCTTTTTTGTTGCGCGGGGGTATTCCGCGCAACAAAAAAGCCCGCCGGCATGGCCGACGGGCTGCAACTGTTTGGCTGGAGGGCCTTTTAGTTGAACTTGTACTTCGCGCCGAGACCCACGGTGTGGAAAGAGGAAGTCGCGGTAAGGGTGTCGTCAGGTGCGCCGAATTCCGAAGAAAAGTCCTTCTTGGCGAACTGCGAATAGCGATATTCGAGACCGACGGTAACGTTGCTGGACAGAGCCGTTTCAAGGCCGCCACCAACCGAGAAACCGCTGGAACCCCAGTCGAGAATGTCGCCGATCGGATCGGAAGCGTTCAGATCGAAATGCTGCCAGCTATAGCCGGCAAGCGCATAGGCAAGGGTCGATTCGTTCATCTTCATGCCGACGCGGCCCAACACATCGAACCCATAGTCGGTATCGACGTTGATCGATCCGCCGCCGAGCTCCAGTTCGGAAGTCATGCCGGAGTAGCGTGCATCGACCATGACGCCTGCGACCCAGCTGCCGAAGTCATGATCGTAGCCGACGTTCAGTTCACCAAAGGCACCTTCGCCACCGAGACCATTGAATTCCAGGTCGCCGAGCGGCGGAACGTTGATCTGATGCACGGATGCACCGGCGCCACCAGCGCCGCCGATGTAGAAGCCGGTCCAGTTGTAGGCTGGCGTCTCGAAGGCAGCACCGCCGCCGTTCTGCGCACCGAAACGGTAATTGGCTGCGATCTGGAAGGTATGGCGCGAGGTGTCAAGATTGAGGAGACCGTCCGGAACTCCGACAAGGCCAGCGTCGGAAAGAAGATCGTCCTTGGTCCCGAAGCGCGTATAGCGATACTCAGTCTTGATCGTCCAATTGCTGTTGATGGCCGTTTCGATGCCACCTCCGACAAAATACCCGCTTTGATCCCAATCAAAGTCGAAGCCGGCGTTCGTATCGAGCTTGTACTTCTGCCAGGAATAGCCACCCAGCACGTAACCCAGAGTGTTCGGCGTCAAGAGGTAGCCGAGACGCAGGCCAGCGTCGAAACCGTAGGTTTCCTTGATCGAAGCGTCGAACCCCGTAATGTCCAGCGTGGTCCCGATGTTGCCGACGTGAGCGTCCAGCAGACCTCCGATGAGGAACCGGGGCGAGACCATATAGTCATAGCCAACCGTCAGCTCACCATAGACGCCTTCGCCACCAATGCCGTTCAGCGAGATTGGAATAAAATCGCTGCCGAGCTTGTGTACGTTGGCACCGGCACCGACGCCAAAACCAACGTAGAGGCCGCTCCAGTTAAAGCCGGCAGCTTCTACCGGTTGCACGACGTCAGCTGCATGAGCAGCAGACATCAAAGCTACAGCAGAAATAGCACCAAGAAGAAAAGATTTCGCGGATGTGCGAATGAACATATGCCCGTACCCCAATGAATAAACCCAGAATGTCTCTAGCAGGGAGTCGGCCGGTACGGGAATGACAAATATGCAACAATGATGAGCAAAGTGCCGTTGCGTCACGTGGTTCGACACCAAGCTTTGCCTGAAAAACAGGCTCGCAAGAAAAAAAACCGCCGGCTTGGAACCGGCGGGCTGGATTGAAAGGAGCTGTTTTCGCGAAAAATCAGGCGGCAAGAACGGCTTTCGGCTCGACCAGTTCGTAGCCGAGCGCCTCGGCGACTGCCCGGTTGGTGATCTTGCCTTTATGGACATTGAGGCCGTTGCGCAGGTGATGATCGTCGACCAGCGCCTTCAGGCCCTTGTCGGCAAGCTGCAGGCCATAGTGCAGCGTCGCGTTGTTGAGCGCGTGGGCCGAAGTGACCGGCACGGCACCCGGCATGTTGGCGACGCAATAGTGGATGACGCCGTCGACCTCATAGGTCGGCTCGGCATGAGTGGTGGCGTGCGAAGTCTCGAAGCAGCCGCCCTGGTCGATGGCGACGTCGACCAGCACCGAGCCTTTCTTCATGCCCGACAGCATTTCGCGCGAAACCAGTTTTGGCGCCGCGGCACCCGGGATCAGCACCGCGCCGACGACGATGTCTGCCGAAAAGCACTCTTCCTCCAGCGCCTCGACAGTCGAGTAACGGGTGTGGACGCGGCCGGCGAAGAGGTCGTCGAGCTGGCGCAGGCGCGGGATCGAGCGGTCGATGATGGTGACGTCGGCGCCAAGGCCGGCCGCCATCCTGGCCGCGTGCAGGCCGACGACGCCACCGCCGAGCACGGTGACCTTGCCGGGCAGCACGCCGGGCACGCCACCCAGCAGCACACCGCGGCCGCCATTGGCCTTCTGCAGCGCCGTGGCACCGGCCTGGATCGACAGACGTCCGGCAACTTCCGACATCGGCGCCAGCAGCGGCAGGCCGCCACGGTCGTCGGTCACAGTCTCGTAGGCGATTGCCGTCACGCCGGACGCAAGCAGGCCCTTGGTCTGCTCCGGATCCGGCGCCAGGTGGAGGTAGGTGTACAGGATCTGGCCTTCGCGAAGCTGCGCCCATTCGCTGGGCTGCGGTTCCTTGACCTTGACGATCATGTCCGACCTGGCGAACACCTCGGCGGCCGTCTTGGCAATCGTGGCGCCGGCGGCGCGATAGGCGTTGTCATCGGCGCCGATGCCGGCCCCGGCGCCGGTCTCGACCAGCACTTCGTGGCCATGGGCGACATATTCGCGGACCGAGCCGGGAGTGAGGCCGACGCGGTATTCGTGGTTCTTGATTTCCTTGGGGCAGCCGACGCGCATTTTCTTCTCCTGATCCGGCCCTTTGGGCTCGTTCCCTGTATGGATGGAGTGAACCACGAATCGTTGCGCAGGTGTTTGCGAATGCGCTTGCGCCAATCGGCCGGTTTCGATAATCGTTGCGCGAAATAACAAGATATTCGCAGGATTCACGAATAATGACGCTCGACAGGATTGATATCGCCATTCTTGAGGCATTGCAGAAGGATGGCAGGATACCCAACGCGGCACTTGCCGAAAAGGTCGGCCTATCGCAGTCGGCCTGTTCGCGCCGGCTCGACAATCTGGAGAAATCCGGAACCATCCGTGGCTATCATGCCCGGCTTTCCAATACAGCACTTGGCCACCAGATGACGGCGATCGTGCACATATCGCTGTCGGGACAGTTCGAGAAGACTCTGTCGGATTTCGAGGCGGCGATCAAACGCTGCCCGAACGTGCTGTCCTGCCATCTGATGTCGGGCGAATATGACTACATCCTGAGGATCGCGGCCAAGGATCTCGTCGACTATGAGCGAATCCACAAGGAATGGCTGTCGGCGATGCCGCATGTGACCAAGATCAATTCGTCGTTCGCCTTGCGTGAGATCGTCGACCGTACGGCCATGGGCATGAAGCCGGAGATGGCCTAGTTCCTCGACACAGAAGTTCTGACGGGTCGCTGCATAGACAAACCACCTGCCTTCGATTTGCGGAAACGGGCGTCACTTCGTCATCCACGGGCGGAGCAAGGAGTGTAGCGACGCAGCGCAGACCCGAGGATCCATGCCGCGACTTCAAAGCGTCACTACGGTGCAGAGTTCTGCTCGGCTGCATTCCTTGGTCAAGGTCACGGCATGGATCCTCGGGTCTCCGCGACGGAGCTTCGCTCCTGCTTCGCCCGTGGATGACGAAGGTGGGTGCCTTGGGTCAATCCCGAATGCCTCTGCGATCCATCGAGACGAACCATGACAACCTGGCTGCTGACAGGCCGCTAACCACCCTGTGGGGCCTGGGCTAGCTGACCGCCGTTACCACCCGATCCATCGGGATATCGTGCGGCTGCGGGTAGATGGTCGCGATGCGCTGCAATTCGTAGCCGACGCCGATGACCAGCGGCTTGAACGGCATCGCTGCCAGCGTACGGTCGAAGAAACCGCCGCCATACCCCAGGCGGTAGTTCTGGGGATCGATGCCGACGATCGGCGAGATGACGATGTCCGGCAGCACCGGATCGCCCTCGGCCGGGATCGGGATGTTCCAGACACCTTTCTCCAGCCGGTCGCCCGCTTTGTAGACGCGGAAGATCAGCGGCTGCCCCTTCTCGATGACGATGGGCAGGGCGGTGCGGCCGCCGCGTTCGTTTATGGACGCCATCCAAGGCCGCAAATCCGGCTCGCCACGAAACGGCCAATAGAGACTGACCATGCGCCCGGCGATCTCGCCGATCATCGCGTCGAGGCTTTCCGCAATGCTTTGCGACATTACCGTTCGGGCGTCGGCCGAAACAGCAAGACGCGCGGCGATCAGGCGTTCGCGCTCGGCTTTGCGCCAGCGTCTCACATCGGTCCAGTCGCTCGAAGGCGCACGGAATTGCGGATCGAGTTCGTGCATGAAACAGGGCGGCGAAGAATATTGCGCCGGAGCATCGTCGTCACGATCGTTGGCCATGCCTCACCTCATCGCGTGTTCGATGACGCTATACCTCGCGATACGATACAACATGTGCATTCACGACATGCAACGACGAGTCTCGGGCACTGTCCATCTGTTGTTGCATTGCACAAAAATACCTACATCCAGGACAGGCAATCTTGCTATCGGGGTGAACGAAATGAACGAAGCTAGGCATCATGTCGTCGTTGTCGGCGCGGGTTTCGGCGGCCTCGAGTTCACCCGTGCACTTGCTGGCGCGCCGGTCCGTATCACCATGATCGACAAGCGCAACCATCACCTCTTCCAGCCGCTGCTCTACCAGGTGGCGACGACGGCGCTGGCCACTTCCGAGATTGCCTGGCCGATCCGCCACCTCCTGCGCAAGCGCAAGGATGTGACGACGCTGCTCGCCAATGTCACCGGTGTCGACCGCGCCGGCAAGCGCGTGCTGCTCGATGACGGCAGCGCGGTCGCCTACGACACGCTGGTGCTCGCCACCGGTGCCCGCCACGCCTATTTCGGCCATGACGAATGGGAACCGTTCGCACCTGGCCTGAAGACGTTGGAGGACGCCACCACCATTCGGCGCCGCATTCTCCTGGCCTTCGAACAGGCCGAGCGGGAGACCGATCCCGCCAAACGCCAGGCGTTGCTGACCATTGCGATCGTCGGCGGCGGACCGACCGGCGTCGAGCTTGCCGGCACCATCGTCGAGCTGGCGCATGACACGCTGCGCGGCGAATTCCGCAACATCGACACGCGGCAGACGCGCGTGGTGCTGATCGAGGCCGGCGACCGCATTCTGGCCAATTTCGCACTGAAACTTTCCGACTATGCCAGCAAAGCGCTCGAGCGGCTCGGCGTGACGGTCGAGCTCGGCCGGGCCGTCACGCGCTGCGACGCCGAAGGTGTTGTGTTTGGCGATAAGCAACTGGCAGCCCGAACGATCCTGTGGGCAGCCGGCGTTGCCGCTTCGCCAGCCGCTGAATGGCTGGGAGCGAAGGCGGACCGCGCGGGCAGGGTGCTGGTCGAGCCTGACCTCAGCGTGCCCGGCAGCCCGGAGATCTTTGTCATCGGCGACGCCGCTCATGTGCTGCGGCCGGACGGGCGGCCGGTTCCCGGCGTGGCGCCTTCCGCCAAACAGGAGGGCCGACATGTTGCGGCCACCATCAAGGCCAGGCTCGGCGGCGACACGACCGCGCGTCCTTTCCACTACAGGCATGCCGGCGATCTGGCGACGATCGGCAAACGCGCCGCTGCCATCGATTTCGGCTGGATCAAGCTCACCGGCTGGCTCGCCTGGTGGCTGTGGGGAGTGGCGCACATCTATTTCCTGATCGGCTTTCGCAACCGGCTTGCGGTTTCGCTGAGCTGGCTATGGATCTACGCGACGGGGCAACGTAGCGCGCGGCTGATCACCCAGGGCGACGACAAGGGCTGATTTCTTCGCCCCGATCGTTCATGCGCACGTCAATCTGTTGCTGATGGACTGACGGCTTCATGCGCGCGACTTGTTGAATGGACTTAAGCAGGTTTCAGAGCGAAGTTCGCTTCGGGGCAGGGCTTTGTCAGGTTGTCGAGGAGAAAACATGTCGCAACTGCTCCATCCCGTATCCCGCCGCGATCTCCTTGCGGGTGCCGCCGCCGCAGGGGCACTGATCATGCTGCATCCGTTCTCCGCCCGCGCTCAAGGCAACCAGGCCCATCTTCGGATCATGGAAACCACCGACATCCATGTGAACGTGCTGCCTTACGATTACTACGCCGACAAAGCGAACGACACGCTGGGTCTGTCGCGCACGGCGTCTCTCATCGATGCTGTGCGCAAGGAAGCCGTGAATTCGATGCTGATCGACAATGGCGACCTGCTGCAGGGCAACCCGATGGGCGACTACATCGCCTATGAGAAGGGGCTGAAGGACGGCGACCTGCATCCGGTCATGAAAGGCATGAACCTGCTCGGCTACGAGTGCTCGACACTGGGCAACCACGAGTTCAACTACGGCCTGTCGTTCCTGGACAAGGTGCTGGCCGGTGCCAATTTTCCCTTCGTCTGCGCCAATTTGATCCGCGGGACCGAGCTTGCCGCTAACCCGCGCGACGACAAGCTCTATCTCAAGCCCTATGTCATCCTCGACAAGAAGATAAAGGACGGCGCGGGCGCCGAGCAGCCGATCAGGATCGGCATTATCGGCTTCGTGCCGCCGCAGATCATGGTTTGGGATCTCAAGAACCTGGAAGGCAACGTCAAGACGCGCGACATCGTCGAGGCGGCCAAGGCCTGGGTGCCGCAGATGAAGGAGGAGGGCGCCGACATCGTCATTGCGCTCTCGCATTCCGGCATCGATGTGAAGCAGGGCGAGATGATGGAGAACGCCTCGTTCTTCGTCGCCGGTGTCGACGGCATCGATGCGGTGTTCACCGGTCACCAGCATCTGGTGTTCCCCGGCAAGAAGGATTTCCAGTCGCTCGATGGTGTCGACACGCAGAAAGGCACGCTGCAGGGCAAGCCCGCCGTCATGGGCGGCTTCTGGGGCTCGCATATGGGGCTGGTCGACCTGATGCTGGAACGTGACGGGTCGAAATGGAAGGTCGTTTCAGCCACTTCCGAGGCGCGGCCGATCTTCGAACGCGTCGACAACAAGAACAAGCCGACTGTCCCGGACGACAAGCGCATCATCGCGGCCCTCGAACAGGACCACCAGGCGACACTGGCCTATGTGCGCCGCCCTGTCGGCAAGACCTCCGCGCCGCTCTATTCCTATTTCGCGCTGGTCGCCGACGATCCGTCGGTGCAGGTCGTCAGCCAGGCGCAGACCTGGTACCTCAAGGATATTCTCAAGAACACGCAATGGAAGGACGTGCCGCTGCTGTCGGCCGCCGCTCCCTTCAAGGCCGGCGGGCGCAACGGCGCCGACTACTATACCGACGTGCCGGCAGGCGACATCGCCATCAAGAATGTTGCCGACCTCTACCTCTATCCCAACACCGTGCGTGCGGTCGAAATCACCGGTGCGCAGGTCAAGGAATGGCTTGAAATGTCGGCCGGCATCTTCAACCGGATCGAGCCTGATAAGGCCGACCAGACCCTCATCAACACCGATTTTCCGTCCTACAATTTCGACGTCATCGACGGCGTCACCTACAAGATCGATCTGTCGCAGCCGTCGAAATACGATGCCAAGGGCGGGCTGGCCAACGCTGGCGCCAATCGCATCGTCGACCTGAGTTTCGATGGAAAACCAATTGATCCCAAACAGAAATTCGTCATCGCGACCAACAATTACCGGGCTGGTGGCGGCGGCAATTTCCCCGACATCAATGCCTCGAAGATCATCTACGAAGCACCGGACACCAATCGCGACGTCATCGTCCGCTATATCGTCAGCGAGGGCACGATCAATCCGTCGGCGGACGACAACTGGTCGTTCGCACCGCTGCCTGGAGCCAGCGCCGTGTTCGAAACCGGCCCCAAGGCCAAGGATTTCATTGCGCAGGTGAAATCGCTGAAGATCGAGCCGGCGGGCGAGGGCGAGGCAGGATTCGCGAAATACCGCATCCTGCTTTGAAGGGTGACGGCGACCGCGCGGCCATGTCGAGATCGTGCTCGACATCGCTTGGTCAGCGGCAATGAAAATCGAAGAGCGTGTCGATTTACGCCTTGTAGACCACCTGGCGCACGTCGATGTAGCTGGCGCGGAAGCCGGCTTCGCAATAGTGCAGGTAGAACTCCCAGAGCTTCTTGAAGCGGTCGTCGAAGCCGAGCGGAACGATCTTCTCCCATGACGCCCGGAACCGGTGGCGCCATTCGGCGAGCGTGCGCGCGTAGTCGTCGGGAAAGACGCGCTCGCGCAGGTGGGCGAGGCCATGATCCTTGCCCAGTGCCTTCAGGATCGACGGTGTCGGCAGCATGCCGCCCGGGAAGACGTAGCGCTGGATGAAATCCGGCCTTGCGCGATAGGTGTCGTAGGCGGCTTCGTTGATGGTGATGATCTGCAGGCCGGCAGTGCCCCCAGGCCTCAGGCAGGCCTTCATCTTGCCGAAAAACACCGGCCAGTATTTCTCGCCGACCGCCTCGAACATCTCGATCGAGGCGATGCGGTCATAGGTGCCGGTTTCGTCGCGATAATCCTGCAGCTTGATGTCGACCTTGTCGGCAAGGCCAGCCTTGGCGATGCGAGCCGTGGCAAAATCGTGCTGCTCGCGGCTGATCGTCAGCCCGGTCACGCGGCAGCCGATCTCGCGCGCCGCGAATTCGGCGAAGCCACCCCAGCCGCAGCCGATTTCCAGCACATGGTCCTTCGGACCGATCCCTGTATCCTTCGCCAGAGCGCGATATTTGGCGGCCTGGGCGCCTTCCAGGTCGTTGGCACCGGTCGTGTAGAGCGCCGAAGAATAGGTCATGCTCGGATCGAGCCATTCCTTGTAGAAGGCGTTGCCGAGGTCGTAATGCGCGGAGATATTGCGTTTCGAACCGGTGCGCGTGTTCTGGTTGAACCAGTGGCGGATGCGCTGGACGGTGTTGATCAGCCAACTGGTGCCGCCCGCGATACGCTCGCCGATGACCGAATTGACCACGAACAGCTCCAGGAAGCTGGTCACATCAGGGCTTTCCCAATCGCCGTCCATATAGGATTCGGCAACGCCGATCGTGCCGCCGGAAAAGGCGCGGCCCGGCAAGCGCCAATTCTTCAACACCAGTTCGGCATCTGGGCCAGGTCCCTTGCCGCCGACGAGGACGGCACGGCCGTCCGGCAGCCTGACCTTGAGCGAACCGCGCGGCAGGTTCATCGCCGCCGACAGCACCATGCGCGCTTTCGCTGGAAGACCTTTCACGATCTCCGCGAAATTGAATTCATCGAGCCTGACCGCGTCGCTCAATGCTACGCCAAAATGTTCCTTTTGCGCCATCTCATGCCCCTGGATTTCCGCGGTGTCGGCGCAAATTGCCGGGCCACGGTTCTCTTGGATCATTCGCCAGCTTCGAACGCCGCCGCGACCGGTTCGTCGGCGAGCGGGCTCGAATGAAGTGCGCGCACCCTACCAGAGCTTCAGCGCTTCCCGGTGAATCCGTGCGACAATCTTCCACGTCATGCGGGGAAACTTCAAGGGGCAGGCTGCAACCGGGGCTGTGCCAAGCAGATTGCTCGCGCCGGCGGGCATCTGTGCCTTTGCACAGCCAAGGCGCAGCGCGTTAAAAAACGCCTATGGCCGCAGAATTCCTTGTGCGATAGATTTAGCCATGCGTTATGTAATCGTCATTGCCGCCATCGCGTTTTTCCTGATCTGGGACGGCATGTACAATCAGGGCCGGTATCTCGACACCACGGTGAGAGAACTTAGCCGCATTGTGCGATATGCTACCGGCAAGGTTTAGCTCCGGCGGCTGCAGCCGCGACATCCTTGTCGATTGACGCCAACGTCCTGCCGTCACAAAAGACCCCAGCACTTTGATCGAGGAGGCGGGGTTGATCCGGCATATCGTTTTCTTCAGCGCGCGGCGAAAAGAGGATGTCGAGGCTGTGCGCACCGGCTTGCTGGCGCTCGGCGACATTCCTCATTCCAGCCTTTTCGAGGTCACCTTGAACACCAAGGTCGATCCACTGTCCGATGAGGTCGACGTGGTCGTCTATGCGGAGTTCGCCGACGACGCCGCGCTGGCCGCCTACAAGGCGCACCCGCTCTATGCGCAGACCACCAGCAAGGTCAAACCGATGCGCGAACTGCGCTATTCCGCCGATGTCGTTGCCGGAAGCTGATGCCTTGTCCAGGTGGTGCCTTTTTCGAAGTCCGGTGAACTGACGTGGGCGAACTGGCCGGGATTGCGATCAAGTCTTGAACCGATTTGCGGAATGATGCACATCGCGCCTGCATGACCCAAACCGCAGCCGCAGGCACTCATCCGCTCGATCACCTGGTGCTGCCGACGCAGAGCCTTGAGGTTGCGCGAGCCCGGCTCACCGCGCTTGGCTTCGTCGTGGCCCCGACCGGCATCCATCCCTTCGGAACGGAAAACTGCTGTGTTTTCCTGGCCGACGGCACGTATCTCGAACCGCTCGCGGTCGGCGACGAACAGGTGGCGACAAAGGCTATCGCAGACGGCAATGTCTTCGTCACGCGTGATCGCGCCTATCGCGACAGCAACGGCGACGAGGGATTTTCCGCCATTGTTCTAGGCACGGGCAATGCCGACGCCGACCATGCACGCTATGTCGGTGCCGGCATCTCGGCGGGAGACATGCTGGGTTTTTCGCGCGCCTTCACCGACCCGGCCGGCAAAAGCGACATCGCATCGTTCAAGCTCGCCTTCGCGGCCGGAGCCGAAGCCACGGACGCCTTCCTGTTTGCCTGCGAGCGCGTCAACGCGCCTGATGTTGACCGTACGGCTTTGCAGGCCCACGCCAACGGCGCGACCGGAATTGTCGAGATCTTGGCGATCAGCGATGCGCCCGGAAAGCAGCATGGGCTTATTTCCGTGGCGGTGGACGATCCGGCCGCCGACAGGCAGGGCGGCAGGTTTCCCTTGCCGAATGCAGATTTGAGCGTGCTTGACGGCCCGGCTTTCACCGCGCGCTTCGGCCTGCCTGCCGGCGCGCCGACAGATCTACGCTTCGCAGCGGTGGTCTTTTCGGTTGGGAACGCCGATGTGACATCGAGGCTGCTTGCAGCCAATTCCGTCCAACACGATATAGCGGGCAATGATATCGTCGTGCGGCCTGCACCCGGACAGGGCGCGGCCTTCATCTTCCGGGAGATCCCATGAGCAAGCCGCAAGCGTCCAATTCAATGGCGCCCAATTCGTCGGTAACCGTCGGCAATGTCGTCTTCGACAACAAGGCGGCTCTGTCGCTGATCGCCGGCCCTTGTCAGTTTGAATCACGCCAGCACGCCTTCGATATGGCCGGCGCGCTGAAGGAACTGACCGGCAGGCTCGGCATAGGGCTCGTCTACAAGACCAGCTACGACAAGGCCAACCGCACCTCGCTGTCGGCGACGCGCGGTGCCGGTATGGACGCAGCCCTTCCCGTCTTCGACGAGTTGCGCAAGGAATTTTCGCTCCCCGTGCTGACCGATGTCCATACCGAGGAGCAGTGCGCGATCGTCGCGCCGCATGTCGATGTCCTGCAGATTCCGGCTTTCCTGTCGCGCCAGACGGACATGCTGGTCGCCGCCGCCAGGACCGGCAAGGTTATCAATGTGAAGAAGGGGCAGTTCCTCGCCCCCTGGGACATGAAGAACGTCGTCGCCAAGATCACCGGATCCGGCAATGCCAATGTGCTGACCACCGAGCGCGGCGCGTCCTTCGGCTACAACACGCTGGTGTCCGACATGCGCGCTCTGCCCATCATGGCCGAGATCGGCGCGCCGGTGATCTTCGATGCCACGCATTCGGTGCAGCAACCGGGCGGGCAGGGTGGTTCCTCGGGCGGCGAGCGCCGCTTTGTCGAGACGCTGGCGCGCGCTGCAGTCGCTGTCGGCGTTGCCGGCGTGTTCATCGAGACCCATCAGGATCCCGACAACTCGACCTCTTCCGACGGCCCGAACATGCTCCCGTTGAAGGACATGCCGGCCCTGCTCGAGCGGCTGATGGCATTCGACCGCATCGCCAAGGGCCTCTAAGGGCGGACGCATACTCCGCCGACTGCCGGCGCTTGTGGAAGGCACGAGCCGGCTATACGCTTGGCTGGCAAATAAGCGTTTTGGCAGGAGGAAGCCATGTCCGTCGCCCGCGTCACCGAAATCACATCCTCGTCGAACAAGAGCTTTCAGGACGCCATCGAACAGGGAATTGCGCGCGCATCCAAAACCCTGAAGAACGTCGAGGGCGCCTGGATCCAGGACCAGAAGATCGTCGTCCAAGACGGCAAGATTGTTGCTTATCGCGTCAATATGAAGGTTACCTTCATCCTCGCGGAGTGAACGGTCGACGCCGAAAAAGTCGGGAACCTTCGCCCGCGCCCCTCATTGTCCAAGTATGGTTCGAAACCACAATGAGGAGCACAATCATGGCAACCCAGACAGGTCACACCCAAGCCATCGCCGCTTCGCGGGTCATCGGCACATCGGTCTACAATACCGAAGGCACGAGCATCGGCAGCATCGAGGATGTGATGCTTGACAAGATGACGAACGGCATCATGTTCGCGGTCATCGGTTTTGGCGGCTTCCTCGGTATCGGCGAGAAATATCACGCCATTCCGTGGGCAAGCCTCGACTACGATGAGGACAAAGGCGGGTATGTCGTGCCGTTTTCCAAGGAACAACTCAGGGCGGCACCTGCCTATTCGATCAACGAATTGACCGGGGCGGATGGTGAGGCGGCCCGCGACGAATCCTACAATTATTACAAGGTCACGCCTTACTGGCATTAACAGCAACCACAAAGCGGCCCCACCGAGAGGCGGGGCCGCTTTGGATTCTGGCTTATTCGCTGACGTATAAGGGGGCCATCGCCTTCGGCGGCGACTGCTGATTGTCGCACGACGTCAGGAATGCCGCCGCGATCAGGAACAGACTCACGATACCACTCAACTGGGACATGGCGAAACTCCTCCTGTTTCGCCCCGCGCCCCCGCACCATAGCCACAAGCCGGCCTGCCGTACATGACTTATGATGACAGCGATTTGCGCTTCGTGAATCGTTCGGAGGCTGATGCCGCGGCAATAATTGCCAGCCGGCCGATTGCCTTTTGCAGCACTTTGGCTAAGACGTGCGGCATTCTTCAGATCAATCGAGGACATCGCAAATGACCGCCATCATCGACATTGTCGGGCGTGAAATCCTGGACAGCCGTGGAAATCCGACCGTCGAGGTCGATGTCATTCTCGAAGATGGCTCAATGGGCCGCGCGGCGGTGCCATCGGGTGCTTCGACCGGCGCCCACGAGGCCGTCGAACTGCGCGACGGCGGTGCCCGCTATCTCGGCAAGGGTGTGCTCAGGGCCGTCGAAGCGGTGAACGGCGAACTGTTCGAGGCGATTGGCGGCATGGAAGCCGAAAACCAGATCCATATCGACCAGACCATGATCGAGCTTGACGGCACGCCCAACAAGAGCCGGCTTGGCGCCAACGCCATTCTCGGCGTGTCGCTGGCGGTGGCCAAGGCGGCCGCCGATGCTGCCGGCCTGCCGCTGTACCGTTATGTCGGTGGCACCAAGGCGCATCTCCTGCCGGTACCGATGATGAACATCATCAATGGTGGCGCGCATGCCGACAACCCGATCGACTTCCAGGAATTCATGATCCTGCCGATCGGCGCGCCGACGCTGCGCGAAGGTGTACGCTGGGGTTCGGAAATCTTCCATACGCTGCGCAAGAAGCTGAAGGATGCCGGCCACAACACCAATGTCGGCGACGAGGGCGGCTTTGCCCCGAACCTGAAAAGCGCCCCGGTGGCGCTCGATTTCATCATGGAATCGATCGAGCAGGCCGGCTTCAAGCCGGGCGACGAGATCGCGCTCGGCCTCGATTGCGCCGCGACCGAGTTCTTCAAGGACGGCAACTACGTCTATGAGGGCGAGAAGAAGACGCGCGATCCCAAGGCCCAGGCCAAATACCTGGCCAAGCTTGCCGCCGACTATCCGATCATCTCGATCGAGGACGGCTTGGCCGAGGACGATTGGGAAGGCTGGAAGTACCTGACCGACCTGATCGGCAAGAAGACGCAGCTGGTCGGCGACGATTTGTTCGTCACCAACACGGCGCGGCTACGCGACGGCATCCGCATGGGCGTTGCCAATTCGATCCTGGTCAAGGTCAACCAGATCGGCTCGTTGACGGAAACGCTCGACGCCGTCGAGACCGCGCACAAGGCCGGCTACACCGCCGTCATGTCGCACCGCTCGGGCGAAACCGAGGATTCGACCATCGCCGATCTCGCGGTTGCCACCAATTGCGGACAGATCAAGACCGGCTCGCTGTCGCGCTCCGACCGCATGGCCAAGTACAACCAGCTGATCCGCATCGAGGAAGAACTCGGCAAGCAGGCAAGCTATGCCGGCAAGTCGGTGATCAAGGGCTGATCCGGAAAACACTCGGATATCGGATGAAAGGGCGGGAGCATTCCCGCCTTTTTTCATTTCGGTTCGCCAAACCGGTCACCTGTAACCGTCCGTTAAGCACAATCGGGCGAAAAAGATCGTGAGCCGCCTGAGTTCGCGGGCTAGAGCCGGATGATTTCAGGTCTGTTCGACCTGAAGTCTGAATCCGACTCTAAATCAAAGAGATAGAGCATGTTGTCGTCCGAAAACCGCTTCACACATTTCGGCATCACGCTCTAGAGGAACCGGGCGATGTGGACGCGTCAGCACAAGCAGAGAAACACCGGCCGGCTGATCATTCCCTCGCTTTGCGTGGTGTTCCTGGCCTATTTCGGCTTTCATGCCTATCACGGCGAATTCGGCATCTATTCGAAATATCAGCTGGAAGCCCAGACGGTTGCGCTGCAAGGCCAGCTCGATGCGATCAAGGCGCGCCGCATGGAACTCGAGCGCCGCGTTCGGCTGATGCATGAAGGCACGCTCGAGAAGGACATGCTCGATGAGCAGGCACGCAAGGCGCTCAATCTGTCCCAAGCCGATGAAATCACCATTATGTTGCCGACCTCGGTGAAATAACTGATTTCCAGTTAATCGCCAATATTTTCAACGATTTTAATTGCTTAGGCGCATGCCAGCTATGCAAATTCGGCATGGCGCAACGCTTTGACGCGTGTTAGCCTCCCTAAAATCGGTGGGGAGGAGCTGATCTCCCCAGAGCAGATTTCATCCTGCTCTAATGTCCACGAAGAGACGCCAACAGGGAGTGATGCATGGCCACCGCAGCCAGAAAAGCGCCTGCCAAATCCAAATCCGACGGCAAATCGGGGCTTTCCGCCCCCAAGCCCGCCGAGTTCACCAAGGATGAAGAGCTTGCCGCCTACCGGCACATGCTGCTCATCCGTCGTTTCGAGGAAAAGGCCGGCCAGCTTTACGGCATGGGTTTCATCGGCGGCTTCTGTCACCTCTATATCGGCCAGGAAGCGGTCGTCACCGGCATGAAGATGGCGCTGATCGACGGCGATCAGATGATCACCGCCTATCGCGACCACGGCCACATGCTGGCGATGGAGCTGTCGCCGCGCGGCGTCATGGCCGAGCTGACCGGGCGTCGGGGCGGCTTGTCCCGGGGCAAGGGCGGCTCCATGCACATGTTCTCCAAGGAAAAGCACTTTTACGGCGGCCACGGCATCGTCGGTGCGCAGGTGTCTCTTGGTACTGGTCTCGCCTTTGCCAACCGCTACCGCGACAACAACAATGTCTCGCTGACCTATTTCGGCGACGGCGCGGCCAACCAGGGCCAGGTCTATGAAAGCTTCAACATGGCCTCGCTGTGGAAGCTGCCGGTGATCTACATCATCGAGAACAACCGCTATGCGATGGGCACCTCGGTGTCGCGCTCTTCGGCGGAAACCAACTTTTCGCATCGTGGTGCCTCGTTCAAGATCCCGGGCATCCAGGTCGACGGCATGGACGTGCGCGCTGTCAAGGCTGCCGCCGACCAGGCGACCGAATGGTGCCGCGCCGGCAACGGGCCGATCATTCTCGAAATGCAGACCTACCGCTACCGCGGTCACTCGATGTCCGATCCGGCAAAATACCGCTCCAAGGAAGAAGTGCAGAAGATGCGCTCGGACCATGACCCGATCGAGCAGGTCAAGGCACGGCTGATGGAAAAGAAGTGGGCGACCGAGGACGAGCTCAAGACCATCGACAAGGAGGTCCGCGACATCGTCGCCGACGCCGCCGAATTTGCCCAGAACGACGCGGAGCCGGATCCGTCCGAGCTCTGGACCGATATCGTATTGTAACGGGAGGGCAAGGACATGCCGATCGAAATTCTCATGCCCGCTCTCTCGCCGACCATGGAAGAGGGCAATCTTTCCAAGTGGTTGAAGAACGAGGGCGACAAGGTCGTCGCCGGCGACGTTATCGCCGAGATCGAGACCGACAAGGCGACGATGGAAGTCGAAGCTGTTGACGAAGGCACGCTGGGCAAGATCCTGATCGCCGCCGGTACCGAAGGCGTCAAGGTCAACACACCGATCGCCGTGCTGCTGCAGGACGGCGAAAGTGCCGGGGATATCGGCAAGTCTGCGGCGCCCGCCAAGGCGGAAGCACCTGCAAAGGCAGAGGCTCCGGCCGCAGCAGAGGACAAGGCGGAGGCCACAAAGCCGGCCGCCGCACCGGTGGCTGCCGCCCCGAAGACGGAGATCGCCGCCGATCCGGACATTCCGGCCGGCACGGAGATGGTCTCCACCACGGTGCGCGAAGCGCTGCGCGATGCGATGGCCGAGGAAATGCGCCGCGACGGCGATGTCTTCGTCATGGGCGAGGAGGTTGCCGAATACCAGGGCGCCTACAAGATCACGCAGGGCCTGCTGCAGGAATTCGGGCCGCGGCGCGTCGTCGATACGCCGATCACCGAGCATGGCTTTGCCGGCGTTGGCGTGGGTGCGGCGATGGCCGGCCTGAAGCCGATCGTCGAGTTCATGACCTTCAACTTCGCCATGCAGGCGATCGACCAGATCATCAACTCGGCCGCCAAGACGCTCTATATGTCCGGCGGCCAGATGGGCGCGCCGATCGTGTTCCGTGGACCGAACGGTGCCGCCGCACGCGTCGCTGCCCAGCACTCGCAGTGCTATGCCGCCTGGTACAGCCACATTCCGGGCCTGAAAGTGGTGATGCCCTACACCGCCGCTGACGCCAAGGGCTTGCTGAAGGCAGCGATCCGCGATCCGAACCCAATCATCTTCCTCGAGAATGAAATCCTTTACGGTCAGTCCTTCGACGTGCCGAAGCTGGACGATTTCGTGTTGCCGATCGGCAAGGCGCGCATCCATAAATCAGGCAAGGATGTCACCATCGTCTCCTTCGGCATCGGCATGACCTATGCGGTCAAGGCTGAAGCGGAACTGCGTGGCCTTGGCATCGATGCCGAGATCATCGACTTGCGCACGATCCGGCCGCTCGATCTCGACACCATCATCGCCTCGGTCAAGAAGACCAACCGCCTGGTGGTGGTGGAGGAAGGTTATCCGCAGAACTCGGTCGGCGACCATATCGCCAACCAGGTGTCGCAGCGCGCCTTCGACTTTCTGGACGCGCCGGTCATCACCATCGCCGGCAAGGATGTGCCGATGCCTTATGCGGCCAACCTCGAGAAGCTGGCGTTGCCGAATGTCGGCGAAGTCATCGAGGCGGTCAAAGCCGTCACGTATCGCTGAACCGGGCGGGAGGACAAAATGCCAATCAACATCACCATGCCGGCCCTGTCGCCCACGATGGAAGAGGGCAATCTGTCCAAGTGGCTCGTCAAGGAAGGCGACAAGGTTTCGCCGGGCGATGTCATTGCCGAGATCGAGACCGACAAGGCGACGATGGAAGTCGAAGCTGTCGATGAGGGCACGGTTGCAAAGCTCGTCGTTCCCGCCGGCACCGAGGGCGTCAAGGTCAATGCGCTGATCGCCGTGCTCGCCGGAGAGGGCGAGGATGCAGGCGCCGTCGCGAAAAGCGGTGGCGGTGCCGCACCAGCGAAAGCCGAGGCGCCGAAAGCGGAGGAGCCCAAGGCTGACGCACCAAAGGCGGAAGCATCAAAGGCGGAAGCATCAAAGGCGGAACCGGTCGCGACCGCACCCAAGGCAGAGGCGGCTCCAGTTGCCAATGGTCATGCGGCCGGCGAGCGCACCTTCGCCTCGCCGCTCGCACGTCGCATCGCCAGGGAAGCCGGCGTCGATGTGTCTGCCGTGACCGGCACCGGCCCGCATGGCCGCGTCGTCAAGGCAGATATCGACGCCGCGATTGCCGGTGGCGGCGCCAAGCCTGCCGCCAAGGCAGCACCCGCCGGGGCTCCGGCAACTGCTCCTGCTGTGAAGGCGATGTCCGACGATCAGGTGCTGAAGCTGTTCGAGGCTGGCTCCTACGATCTCGTCCCGCATGACAATATGCGCAAGACCATTGCGCGCCGCCTGGTCGAGGCCAAGACCACCATCCCGCATTTCTACCTGACGCTCGACTGCGAGCTCGATGCACTCCTCGCATTGCGCACGCAGATTAACGCCGCAGCCCCGGTAAAGAAGACCGACAAAGGCGATGCGCCCGCCTACAAGCTGTCGGTCAACGACATGGTCATCAAGGCGATGGCGATGGCGCTGAAGGCGGTGCCGGATGCCAATGCCTCATGGACCGAAAGCGCCATGGTCAAGCACAAGCATGCCGATGTCGGCGTCGCCGTGTCGATCCCGGGCGGCCTGATCACACCGATCATTCGGCATGCCGACGAAAAGACGCTGTCCACCATCTCCAACGAGATGAAGGATCTGGCCAGCCGGGCGCGCAGCCGCAAGCTGAAGCCGGAAGAGTATCAGGGCGGCACCACGGCGGTGTCCAACCTCGGCATGTTCGGCATCAAGGACTTTGCCGCCGTCATCAACCCGCCGCATGCGACGATCCTTGCCGTCGGTGCGGGTGAGGAGCGGGCGGTGGTCAAGAACGGCGAGATCAAAATCGCCACCGTGATGTCGGTGACGCTGTCGACCGACCATCGCGCCGTCGACGGCGCGCTGGGTGCCGAACTGCTGGTCGCCTTCAAGCGCCTGATCGAGAACCCGATGAGCATGCTGGTTTAGGACGGAGAGGGCGGTGCGGATCTTCTTCACCTCCCTTATGGCGTTTTTCCTGTCAGGATTGGCAGGCGGCTTGGTTGCTCAACAGCTGGCGGTCGCAACCCATGCGCAGGAAGAATACATTCTGGTGTTCATGACGTCGGTGCTTGTCACCATTGTCGCGACGATCGTGTTTTTCATCGCGCAGCTTTTTTCGAACGCACCGTCGATCATCAACTGGCTGGGCCTCTGCGCAATTGTCCTGTTCGTGCTGATCGGGCTCGGCCTGATCGGTTGGACGTTCTCTCAGCCGGTCGATAAGCGCCAGTGGGAAGGTGACCTGCCGATCGTCGCCGGCCTGGTTTTGCCGAACCTGGCCACTGTGCTGGTTCACTGGCTGTTCGTGCGCTGGCGGTTGAGGCGCGGCTCGATTAACGCACAGGTGGGCGCATGAAGACGGTTCTTTGTTACGGCGACTCGCTGACCTGGGGCTACAATGCCGAAGGTGGCCGCCATGCGCTGGAAGACCGCTGGCCGAGCGTGCTGCAGGCAGCGTTAGGCGCCGACGTGCAAGTGATTGCCGATGGCCTCAACGGCCGCACCACGGCCTTCGACGATCATCTGGCCGGTGCGGACCGCAACGGTGCAAAACTGCTACCAACCGTCCTGACGACCCATGCGCCGATCGACCTGATTGTCATCATGCTCGGCGCCAACGACATGAAGCCGTGGATCCACGGCAATCCCGTCGCGGCCAAGCAGGGCATCCAGCGGCTGATCGACATCGTGCGCGGTCACGACTATCCGTTCGACTGGCCGGCGCCGCAGATCCTGATCGTTTCGCCGCCTGTGGTCAGCCGTACAGACAATGCCGAATTCAAGGAGATGTTCGCCGGCGGTGACGAGGCTTCGACGCGGTTGGCGCCGCTCTATGCCGCTCTTGCCGATGAGGCCGGCTGCGGCTTCTTCGACGCCGGCAGCGTGGCGCAAACCACCCCGCTCGACGGCGTCCATCTCGATGCCGAAAACACGCGAAACATCGGCAAGGCGCTGGCACCCGTCGTGCGCGTCATGCTGGAATTGTGAAGGAGAAAAACCGTGGCTGAGAACTACGACGTCATCATCATCGGCTCCGGCCCTGGCGGCTATGTCACCGCGGTGCGTTCCGCGCAACTCGGCTTCAAGACGGCGATCGTCGAGCGCGAGCATCTCGGCGGTATCTGCCTCAACTGGGGCTGCATCCCGACCAAGGCGCTGCTGCGCTCGGCCGAGATCATGCACTATTCGGACCACCTGAAGGATTACGGGCTGAAGCTCGACGGCAAGGTCAGCGTCGATGCGTCAGCCGTGGTCGACCGCTCGCGCAAGGTGTCGCTGCGGCTCAATGGCGGCGTTGCCTTCCTCATGAAGAAGAACAAGGTCGACGTCATCTGGGGCGAGGCCAAGCTTTCGAAGCCGGGCGAGATCGTCGTGTCGAAGACGGCCAAGAAGCCGATGGAGCCGCAGCCGCCAGTGCCGAAAGGCGTCAAAGGCGAAGGCACCTATACCGCCAAGCACATCATCCTGGCGACCGGCGCCCGGCCGCGCGCACTGCCCGGTATCGAGCCGGACGGCAAGCTGATCTGGACTTATTTTGAAGCCATGGTGCCGAAGGAGATGCCGAAGTCGCTGCTGGTCATGGGGTCGGGCGCCATCGGCATCGAATTCGCCTCCTTCTACCGCACCATGGGCGCCGAAGTGACGGTGGTCGAGCTGCTGCCTGCGGTGATGCCGGTCGAGGATGCCGAAGTCTCGAAATTCGCGCAGAAGCAGTTCGAGAAGCAAGGCATGAAGATCATCCTCGAAGCCAAGGTGACCAAGGTCGAGAAGGGTGCCAACTCGGTCACCGCGCATGTCGAGATGAAGGACGGCAAGGTCGAGAAGATCACCGCCGATCGGATGATCTCGGCCGTCGGCGTCCAGGGCAACATCGAGGGCCTCGGACTCGAGGCGCTTGGCGTGAAGACGGAGCGTGGCTGCGTCGTCATCGATGGTTACGGCAAGACCAACGTGCCGGGCATCTACGCCATCGGCGATGTCGCCGGCCCGCCGATGCTCGCTCACAAGGCCGAACATGAGGGGGTCGTGTGCATCGAGAAGATCGCAGATTTTCCTGGCGGGCATGCCACCGACAAGCTGAAGATTCCGGGCTGCACCTACTGCAATCCGCAGGTCGCCTCGGTTGGGCTGACGGAAGCCAAGGCCAAGGCCGAGGGCAAGGACATCCGGGTCGGGCGCTTCCAGTTCGCCGCCAATGGCAAGGCGATTGCGCTCGGTGAGGATCAGGGTTTCATCAAGACCATCTTCGACAAGAAGACCGGTCAATTGCTCGGCGCCCACATGGTCGGTGCCGAAGTGACCGAACTGATCCAGGGTTTTGTCGTGGCGATGAACCTGGAGACGACCGAGGAAGAGCTGATGCACACCATCTTCCCGCACCCGACGCTGTCGGAGATGATGAAGGAAAGCGTGCTCGACGCCTATGGCCGCGCGCTCAACGCCTGATAGATTGAAAGCGCTGCTACAGATGGAACCCGGCGGCAAGGTACTTCGTTTGCGAATGCGTTTTCACGTATCCCACAAGGAGAAGGCATATGCACCTGAATGGCGTCGGCTGGATAGCAGCCATCATCATCGGCGGCCTGGCAGGCTGGTTCGCCGAAATGTTCATGAAGAGCAACACCGGCATCTTCATGAACATCGTCATGGGCATCGTCGGCGCGGTCGTGCTGAACGCCATTCTGCAGGCTCTCAATTTTGGCCCGTTCGGCGTCGGCTGGATTGCCTATCTGATCACCGGCTTTATCGGTGCCTGCCTGCTGATCTGGGCCGGGCGTCTGGTGCGCCGTTAGCATCACTGAAGAGTTGCTATGCGAAAAAGGCTGTTGCGGCATGCGCCGTGGCGGCCTTTTTCTTTGCGTTGAAAAGTCTTAGATGACGTTATGACAGCGAACGCCTGACTGGCGTCGCGAATGAACCAGGTTTCCCGATGGTCACTGTCCTCGATACGATCGCCAACGCCCCGCGCTTGCGGCATCCGGAAAAGGCGCACAAGCCTGATCAGGACGTGCTGCGCAAGCCCGACTGGATCCGCGTCAAGGCGCCGGTGTCGAAGGGCTATGCCGAAACGCGCGAAATCGTCAAATCGCACAAGCTGGTGACGGTCTGCGAAGAGGCCGGCTGCCCTAACATCGGCGAATGCTGGGAAAAGAAGCACGCCACCTTCATGATCATGGGCGAGATCTGCACCCGCGCCTGCGCCTTCTGCAACGTCGCCACGGGCATTCCAACAGCGCTTGACCCGGATGAACCGGCCCGCGTCGCGCATGCGGTCAAGCAGATGGGCCTTACCCATGTGGTCATCACCTCGGTCGACCGCGACGATCTCTCCGATGGCGGTGCGCAGCATTTCGCCGAGGTCATCCGCGCCATCCGGGCCGCGACGCCTTCGACGACGATCGAAATCCTGACGCCCGACTTCCTGCGCAAGGACGGCGCGCTGGAGATCGTCGTGGCCGCCAAGCCCGACGTCTTCAACCACAATCTCGAAACCGTACCGTCGAACTATCTGACGGTTCGTCCGGGCGCCCGCTATTTCCATTCGATCCGGCTGTTGCAGCGGGTCAAGGAGCTTGATCCGTCAATCTTCACCAAGTCCGGCATCATGGTGGGGCTGGGCGAGGAACGGAATGAAATCCTGCAGCTGATGGACGATCTGCGGTCCGCCAATGTCGATTTCATGACCATCGGCCAGTACCTGCAACCGTCGAAGAAGCACCATCCGGTGATCCGCTTCGTCACGCCGGAGGAGTTCAAATCCTTTGAGACGATCGGCCGGACCAAGGGTTTCCTGCTGGTGGCGTCTAGCCCGCTGACGCGTTCGTCGCATCACGCCGGCGACGATTTCGCCAAGCTGCGTGCGGCACGGGAAGCGATTCTCAAGAAATCAGCTTAATCCGCTGGTTTCATGCCAAAATTCGAAGCCATCCGACGCGTATCCCATACACCCGAGCAGATGTTCGCTTTGGTCGCCGATGTTGAATCCTATCCGCAATTCCTGCCGCTTTGCGAAGCGCTGACGGTTCGCTCGCGCAAGGAGCGTGACGGGCGCACGGTTCTGCTTGCCGACATGAGCATTGGTTACAAGGCGATCCGTGAAACCTTCACGACGCAGGTGCTGCTGAAGCCCGCCGAGAACACCATCGACGTGAAGTACATCGACGGGCCGTTCAAATATTTGAGCAATGTCTGGCGTTTCGAACCCGACGGCGCCGGTTGCGCCGTCCGCTTCTTCATCGACTACGAGTTCAAGAGTCGTATTCTGGGCGCGGTCATGGGGACCATGTTCGATCGCGCCTTCCGCATGTTCGCCGAAGCCTTTGAGAAGCGCGCCGACGTCATCTACGGTGCAGCACCTCGGGCCCAAGGTTAGCCGAGTGCTTGCAGGCCCAGTTCCAGCGCTTGCCGGACCGTTTCGCGACGAATGAAATCGCGGCCTTTGTCTGCAAAGAGCTGGTGCTCGGCGACAATCGGTCGGCCGTCCAGCGCAACCCCGAACCAGACCAGGCCGACCGGTTTTCCCGCCGAACCGCCGCCAGGCCCGGCAATGCCGGTGACCGCCAGGGTCAGCCCGGCGCGCGAACGGACAAGCGCGCCTGTTGCCATCTCGATCGCCGTCTCGCGCGAAACCGCGCCGTGCGCCTCAAGCGTGGCGGCGGAGACACCGAGCATGTCCATCTTGGCCTCGTTGGAATAGGTGATGAAGCCGCGATCGACCACGGCCGAGGAACCGGCGATGTCGGTGAGCGCGGCGATGATCATGCCGCCGGTGCAGCTTTCCGCCGTTGCCAGCATGATGCCGCGCTTCTGGCAGGCTTGCAGCAGCGCATTTGCCAGCTCGTTGTTGCTCATTCCGGCACCTCGCCGGGAAACACCACGCTGGCGGTGGCAATCGCCGCTATGCCTTCCTCGCGCCCGACAAAGCCGAGCTTCTCATTGGTTGTGGCCTTGATCGAGATGCGATCCGGCGTAATCGCCAGCATCTGAGAAAGGGCTGCGGTCATGGCCTCGCGATGCGGCCCGACGCGCGGCGCTTCGCAGATCAGCGTGATGTCGGCATTGGCGATGCGGCCGCCGCGCGCGCGCACCAGCCTTGCCGCATGCTCGACGAATATGCGCGACGCAGCGCCTTTCCACTGCGGGTCGGACGGCGGGAAATGCGTGCCGATGTCGCCAGCGCCGCAAGTCGCCAGCAGCGCATCGGTCAAGGCGTGCAGGCCGACATCGGCGTCGGAATGGCCGGACAGTTTCTTGTCGTGCGCTATGGCGACGCCACACAGCGTGACATGGTCTCCCGGTTCGAAGGCGTGGACGTCGTAGCCATTGCCGGTACGGATGTCGGGAAAGCGCACGCGTTCGCCGGAAAGCCGCTGGTCCGCCATCGCAATATCCCGTGCCCAGGTGAGTTTGACATTGTCCGGCGAGCCCGGAACGATCTTGACCGGAATATGCGCCCATTCGGCGATCGCGGCATCGTCGGTAAAATCCATTTTTCCCAGATGATGGGCTTTCTCGTGCGCGGCAAGAATGGGCCAGAACGGAAAGCCTTGTGGCGTTTGCGCCGCGTGAAGCCCGCTGCGCGATACGGTTTCGCCAACCACGCCGGAGGCCGATTCGCGCTTCAGCGTGTCGGCGACGGGCAAAGCGGGCAACGCGCCCTCGCGCTCGCCGATGGCGGCGATGGTGCGATCTATCAGGTCCGCATCGACAAACGGGCGGACGGCGTCGTGGATCAGAACCTGCGCCGGCGCGTGGCCTCTAAGGGCAAGCAGGCCGAGCCGGACGGATTCCTGCCTCGTCGCCCCGCCCATGATGGCGGTGACGCGCTCTACATTGGCGCCCGCCGCCTGCCGGAACAGCTCGTGGTCATCGGCATGAATGGCGACGACGATCTCGCTGGTCCGCGGGTGGGCCAGAAAAATGTCCAGCGTGTGTGCAATGACGGCAAAGCCGCCAATGTGTTGATATTGCTTCGGTCCGTTGGCCTGTCCGGCGCGCGCACCACGGCCGGCCGCAACGATCACCACCGCGACCTTGCCATCCGCATCCGAAACGTGATTTTCACTTGCGTCAGTCATGCCCGTTTGGTCCTAGCGCACGATCCCGAAAAGTGTAATCGGTTTTCGGAAAGATCGTGCGCTAAGTATGAAATTCCAAAGCGTCCTTTGCGCGTCCTGAGGGACGCGCGGCGCTTTGGTCGCGGCCAAAGCCGAAGGCCAGCATTTTTCCCAATTGCGCCTAAATGTGGCGTCATTCCGCGTTGCACATTGCGCCGGTTCTGGCTAGAGAATGTGCAACGAATGAAGATGCTTGGTTTTTGTGCATGGTTAACTTGACCAAATTGCCTGACTTGACCAAATTGGCAGGGCCGCTTGATGTCGGCGGTGTGAGACTCCGCAATCGCGTGTTCCTCGCACCAATGTCGGGGATTACGGACGAGCCGTTCCGGCAGCGTGCCCACGCGCATGGAGCAGGCCTGGTCGTGTCCGAAATGGTTGCCAGCGGAGAGCTCGCCAAGGGCAGGGCCGGTTTCAACCTGCGCATACGCCACTCCGGCCTGCCCGTCCATATGGTTCAGCTTGCAGGCCGTGAGGCGATGCACATGGCCGAAGGTGCCAGAATCGCAGCCGGTGAGGGGGCCGACATTATCGACATCAACATGGGCTGCCCGGCCAAGAAGGTTACCGGCGGTTATGCGGGTTCGGCATTGATGCTGGATCTCGACCACGCACTGTCGCTGATCGACGCCGTTGTCGGCGCGGTCGAGGTGCCAGTGACGGTCAAGATGCGGCTTGGCTGGGACGAAGGCGCGCTCAACGCGCCGATGCTCGCGCGCCGCGCCGAGCAGGCCGGTGTCAGCATGGTGACCGTGCACGGCCGCACGCGCTGCCAGTTCTACCAGGGCAAGGCCGACTGGCGCGCCATCGCCCGCGTCAAGGAAGCCGTGTCCATCCCGGTCGTCGCCAATGGTGACGTCTCTTCGCCGGCGGAAGCGGCCGACATTCTCGATCAATCGGGTGCCGACGCCGTGATGATCGGCCGTGCCCATTATGGCGCGCCCTGGATCGCAGGCGGCATTGCGGCCGCGGCGACCGGCGAGGCGACGCCAAACATGCCACGGGACTCGACCGCGGTCGCCGACTACATCGTGGCCCACTATGAGGACATGCTGGCGCTCTACGGCGCCGAAAGCGGCCTGCGCCAGGCGCGCAAGCATCTTGGCTGGTATCTTGATCGGCATGCCGGCGGCGTCGCCGACGACAGCCGAAAGGCTATACTGACCGCATTCGAGCCCGCGCGCGTTATTGCCTTGCTGCGCGATGTGTTTTCGCGCGATCCGCAACCCTTGAACCTGCGGAGCGCCGCATGAACGCCGCCGCCGGCCAGGGCGCCGAAATGGCGGATGCCGCCCAAATCGTGCTCAACACCATCCGCCGCCCGGTGATCATGATCAGCGAGGAGGGGTTCATCACGTTCGCCAACGCCGATGCGGAAGACTTTTTTCGCTCGAGCGCGACCATGCTCGCCCGCAACACGCTGTCAAAACTCATTCCCTTCGGCAGCCCGCTGCTGACACTGGTCGACCAGGTGCGCGAGCGCCGGGCTCCGGTCAACGAGTACCGCGTCGACGTGTCGTCGCCGCGGCTCGGCATCGAGAAGGTCGTCGATCTCTATGTCGCGCCGGTACCGGAATTTCCGGGCTCGGTGGTGGTTATGTTCCAGGAACGGTCGATGGCCGACAAGATTGACCGGCAGATGACGCATCGGGGCGCGGCACGTTCGGTCACCGGTCTGGCGGCGATGCTTGCCCATGAGATCAAGAACCCGCTCTCAGGCATCCGCGGCGCTGCCCAGTTGCTCGAACTGTCGGCTTCCGACGAAGACCGCGCGCTGACGCGGCTGATCACCGACGAGACCGACCGCATCGTGTCGCTGGTCGATCGCATGGAGGTATTTTCCGACGAGCGGCCGATCGACCGCTACCCCGTCAACATCCATGTCGTTCTCGACCATGTGAAGGCGATTGCCAAGAACGGTTTTGCCAAGAGAATCAAGATATTGGAGGATTACGATCCTTCGTTGCCTCCGGTGTTTGCCAACCGCGACCAGTTGATCCAGGTGTTCCTCAACTTGGTCAAGAACGCCGCCGAGGCGATCGGCAGCGACCCGCAGGGCGAGATCGTGCTGTCGACCGCCTTCCGGCCAGGCATCCGTGTTTCCGTTCCGGGCACGCAGGACCGCGTGTCGCTGCCGCTGGAATTCTGCGTGCGCGACAACGGCTCCGGCGTTTCGGAAGACATCTTGCCGATCCTGTTCGACCCGTTCATCACCACCAAGCCGAACGGCTCCGGGTTGGGTCTTGCGCTGGTCGCCAAGATCGTCGGCGAGCATGGCGGCATCATCGAATGCGAATCGACGCCGCGCGGCACCACATTCCGCATCCTGATGCCGGCCTGGAAAGAAGCGCCAAACGGCGCCGATGATGACGGTGAAGGAGACCGCAAATGACCGTTCGCGGCAATATTCTCGTCGCCGACGACGACGCGGCGATCCGTACCGTCCTCAACCAGGCGCTTTCGCGCGCCGGCCACGAGGTGCGCGTCACCTCCAATGCTTCGACTTTGTGGCGCTGGGTGGCGGCGGGCGAGGGCGACCTTGTCATCACCGATGTGGTCATGCCGGACGAGAACGCCTTCGACATGCTGCCGCGCATCAAGAAGGCGAGGCCGGAGCTGCCGGTCATCGTCATGAGCGCTCAGAACACCTTCATGACGGCGATCCGCGCCTCCGAAACCGGCGCCTATGAATATCTGCCTAAGCCGTTCGACCTGACCGAACTGCTCAACATCGTCAACCGCGCGCTTTCCGAGCCGCGTCGGCCGAAGATCGACGCGCGGCCGGAAGAGCAGCCCGATGCAATGCCGCTGGTCGGCCGCTCGGCCGCCATGCAGGACATCTACCGCATGCTGGCGCGCATGATGCAGACCGACCTGACGGTGATGATCTCGGGCGAATCCGGTACCGGCAAGGAGCTGGTGGCGCGCGCGCTGCATGAATATGGCCGCCGCCGCGGCGGCCCCTTCGTCGCCATCAATATGGCGGCGATCCCGCGCGACCTGATCGAATCGGAACTGTTCGGTCACGAGAAGGGTGCCTTCACCGGCGCACAGAATCGCTCGACCGGGCGCTTCGAGCAGGCTGAAGGCGGCACGCTGTTCCTCGACGAAATCGGCGACATGCCGATGGAGGCGCAGACGCGGCTGCTGCGCGTGCTCCAACAGGGCGAATACACGACGGTTGGCGGACGCACGCCGATCAAGACCGACGTGCGCATCGTCGCCGCCACCAACAAGGATCTGCGCACGCTGATCAACCAGGGGCTTTTCCGCGAGGATCTTTTCTATCGCCTCAATGTCGTGCCGCTCCGGCTGCCAGCGCTGCGCGAGCGCTCCGAGGACGTGCCGGACCTCGTCCGCCACTTCTTCAAGCTCGGCGAAATGGAAGGCCTACAGACCAAGCGCATTTCTTCCGGCGGCATCGAGTTGATGAAGCGCTATCCGTGGCCAGGCAATGTTCGCGAACTGGAAAACCTGGTTCGCAGGCTTGCCGCGCTCTATTCGCAGGACGAAATTTCCGCCGAGATCATCGAGGCCGAGCTGAAGACCGGCGAGCGCCCCGTAGTGCCGGGAGGCGGTAACCTCATTCCCGACGATTTGTCGATTGGCCAGGCGGTCGAGCATTTCCTGCAGCGCTATTTCGCGTCGTTTGCCGGCGACTTGCCTCCTGCCGGGCTCTATCAGCGCATCCTGTCCGAGGTCGAGTTTCCGCTTGTCCTGGCCTCGATGACGGCAACGCGTGGCAACCAGATCAAGGCTGCGGAACTGCTGGGCTTGAACCGCAACACGCTGCGCAAGAAGATTCGCGAGCTCGGCGTCAACGTCTACAAATCATCGCGGCAGGGCTGAGCCTTGATCTGAGCCCGCGCTCTTTTCAGGGGATCGGCTCGCGAAAGATTTCCGTCTCGGTCACACTTGTTGCATAATCGCCACAATGCGTTGCATACATCCGACGCAATCATGGCTCTAGACGGCGACATGGCTCCGCAGGCACCGACAACAAACCAACCGCTTTTCAGCGAACCCGGCGCTCGTGACGGGCGCCGGCTGCTTGCGCTGCCAGGCGTGATCGCGGTCGTCGGCGCGCTGATGACGGCGGCGATCTCGTTCGCCATCCTCGTTGGCGCCACGCCGATCACACCGAACGAGTCGACTACGCTGGCGTTGATTGCCCTCAACACGGCTTTCGTCCTGTTTCTTATCGCGCTGGTCGGGCGTGAGGTGCACCGCATCCTGATGGCGCGCCGGCATGGCAAGGCCGCTTCGCGGCTGCATGTGCGCATTGTCGCCATGTTCGCCCTGGTTGCCGCCATTCCAGCCATCATGGTGGCCATCATCGCGTCGATCACGCTCGACATCGGCCTCGACCGCTGGTTCGAGATCCGCACCAAGACGATCGTCAATTCATCGCTGTCGATCGCCGACGCCTATGTCCAGGAAAATGCCCGCAACCTCCAGGGCACGACGCTGTCCATGGCCTATGATCTCGATGCGTCGCGCACGCTCTACGGCCTTGATCGTACCGGCTTTCTCGACCTGATGAACAAGGAAGCCGTGGGCCGTTCGCTGGCCCATGCGGCGCTGATCAAGCCGGACGGCTCTTTCGTCATGAGCGCCAAGACCGATACGGATTTCGCCATGCCCGAGCCGCCGGAAGGCGCGGTGGCCAGCGCTACCGACGGCAAGCCGGTGCTGATCGAACCGAAAACGCGCAACATCATGGGTGCCATCGTCAAGCTGCGGGAGATCGAAGGACTCTACCTCTACACCATTCGGCTCGTCGACCCCGAAGTGATCAAGGCAAGGCAGATCGTCAGGTCCAACACCGACGAATATCGGGGGCTGGAAGATAACCGCCGTACCTCTCAGGTGGCCTTCGCGCTGCCCTATCTGTCGTTGACGCTCATCATTATCCTGTCCGCGATCTGGACCGGCATTGCGGTCGCCGACCGTCTGGTGCGGCCCATTCGCCAGCTCATCGGCGCCGCCGACGAGGTCGCGACCGGCAATCTCGACGTCGCGGTTCCCGTCAGGCCTTCGGACGGCGATGTCGCGTCGCTCGGCGATACGTTCAACAAGATGCTTCTCGAACTGAAATCGCAGCGCAATGAGATCCTGTCCGCCAAGGACCTGATCGATGAGAGGCGCCGCTTCTCGGAAGCCGTGCTTGCCGGCGTTACCGCCGGCGTCATCGGCGTCGATCCCTACGGCATCGTCACCATCGTCAACCGCTCGGCCGAGGCGATGCTGGCGATTTCGGCCAGCGCAGCCCTTGGGCAGAATCTTTCCGCCGTGCTGCCGCATGTCGGCCGCGTCTTCGAGATCGGCCGCAAGTCCGGCAAACCCGTCTATCGTGAGCAGGTGACCTTTTACCGCGCCGGTGCCGAGCGGACCTTCAACGTGCAGATCACGATCGAGGCCGGCGACGACGGCTCGGAGGAAAAATCCTATGTGGTGACGGTCGACGACATCACCGACCTGGTTCAGGCGCAGCGCTCGTCGGCCTGGGCGGACGTGGCGCGGCGTATCGCCCACGAGATCAAGAACCCGCTGACGCCGATCCAGCTCTCGGCCGAACGTATCAAGCGCCGTTACGGCAAGGTGATTACCGAGGACCGCGAGGTTTTCGACCAATGCACCGACACCATCATCCGTCAGGTTGAGGATATCGGCCGTATGGTGGACGAATTCTCGGCGTTCGCGCGCATGCCAAAGCCCGAGATGAAGGCGATAGATCTGCGCGAATCGCTGCGTGAGGCCTCGTTCCTGGTCGAGGTCAGCCGCGCCGACATCACTTTCGAGCGGATTTTCGGCACGGAGCCGCTAAAGGGCACTTTCGACAGCCGCTTGATGGCGCAGGCTTTCGGCAATGTGATCAAGAACGCCGCCGAGGCCATCGACGGATTGGAACAGAAGGACGGTTCGCACGGCATAATCCGGATTCAAGCCGGGCGCCAGAATGGTGCGATTCGAATCGACGTCATCGACAATGGCAAAGGCCTGCCGCGCGAGAATCGCCAACGGCTGCTCGAGCCCTACATGACCACACGCGAGAAGGGCACCGGACTTGGCCTCGCTATCGTCAAGAAGATCGTGGAGGACCATGGCGGCAGGCTGGAACTACACGATGCTCCAGCGGACTTCCACGATGGGCGCGGCGCGATGATCAGCATCATCCTGCCGCCTGCGGCCGCAACGGCTCCGCGCGGCGAAAGCAGGGCGGAAAACGAAAGAGAAACTGAAAAGGTCGGTAATGGCGTCTGATATTCTCATCGTCGATGACGAGGAAGACATCCGTGAACTCGTCGCGGGCATACTGAGCGACGAAGGTCACGAAACCCGCACGGCATTCGATGCCGACAGCGCGCTCGCTGCTATAGCTGATCGCGCGCCGCGGCTGATTTTCCTCGATATCTGGCTGCAGGGCTCGCGCCTGGACGGGCTGGCGCTGCTCGACGAGATCAAGACCATGCATCCGACCTTGCCGGTGGTGATGATTTCCGGCCACGGCAACATCGAAACGGCGGTCTCCGCCATCCGTCGCGGCGCCTATGACTTCATCGAAAAGCCGTTCAAGGCCGACAGGCTGATCCTTATTGCCGAGCGTGCGCTGGAGACCTCGAAATTGCGGCGCGAGGTTTCCGACCTCAAGCTGCGCAGCGGCGAAACCTTCGATCTGATCGGCATGTCGTCGGCGATGAGCCAGTTGCGCCAGACCATCGAACGCGTCGCGCCGACCAACAGCCGCGTGATGATCATCGGACCGTCTGGCTCGGGCAAGGAACTGGCCGCGCGCGCCATCCACACGCTGTCGGCGCGCAAGAGCGCACCTTTCGTGACGCTGAGCGCCGCCAACATCACGCCCGAGCGCATGGAGATCGAGCTGTTCGGCACCGAATCGAATGGCGTCGAGCGCAAGGTCGGGGCGCTGGAGGAGGCCCATCGCGGTATCCTCTACATCGACGAGGTGGCCGACATGCCGCGCGAGACGCAGAACAAGATCCTGCGCGTGCTGGTCGAGCAGCAGTTCGAGCGGGTAGGGGGAACCAAGCGGGTCAAGGTCGATGTCCGCATCATCTCCTCGACCTCGCAGAACCTCGAAGCGATGATTGCCGACGGGCGTTTTCGCGAGGATCTTTACCATCGCCTCGCGGTGGTTCCGGTCATCGTGCCGGGATTGGCCGAGCGGCGCGAGGATATTCCCTACCTCGTCGATAATTTCATGAAGCAGATCGCCCGCCAGGCCGGCATCAAGCCGCGCCGCATCGGCGACGACGCGCTGGCCGTGCTGCAGGCGCACAACTGGCCGGGCAACGTTCGCCAGCTGCGCAACAATGTCGAGCGCCTGATGATCCTTGCGCGCGGCGACGACGTCGATGCGCCGATCACCGCCGACCTGTTGCCGGCCGAGATCGGCGATGTCATGCCGCGCACGCCGAATCAATCCGACCAGCACATCATGGCGCTGCCGTTGCGCGAAGCGCGTGAGCAGTTCGAGAAGGATTACCTGATCGCCCAGATCAACCGGTTCGGCGGCAACATCTCGAAGACCGCCGAGTTCATCGGCATGGAGCGCTCCGCTCTGCATCGCAAGCTGAAGTCGCTGGGCGTCTGAGCGCGACATATCCAGCCGCCGCGCCCGGGCCGAGCATTTGCCGGTTACGGCGGCGGTGGAATCGCATAAGA
This sequence comes from Mesorhizobium sp. M0715, assembly GCF_040320355.1. Classification (NCBI taxonomy): domain Bacteria; kingdom Pseudomonadati; phylum Pseudomonadota; class Alphaproteobacteria; order Hyphomicrobiales; family Phyllobacteriaceae; genus Mesorhizobium; species Mesorhizobium sp. M0715. The sequence continues at coordinate 99,663 of NZ_JAMYPL010000009.1, forward strand.
AAGCCCCGAGAATATCTAGAGGTTGCCCATGCCGCGCATTGCCTATGTCAACGGGCGCTATGTCACGCACGCCGATGCCGCCGTCCATATCGAGGACCGTGGCTATCAGTTCGCCGACGGTGTCTATGAGGTCTGCGAGGTGGCGCGTGGTTTCATCGTCGACATGCCGCGCCATCTGTCCCGGCTGAACCGCTCGCTGACCGAATTGTCGATCGCCTGGCCGGTCACCTCCCGCGTGCTGCCACTCATTCTGCGCGAGGTGGTCAATCGCAACCAGGTCGCCAATGGCCTGGTCTACGTGCAGGTGACGCGCGGCGTGGCCAGCCGCGACTTCGCCTTCCCTTCCGCCGACACGAAGCCGGCCCTGGTAGTCACCGCCAGGAAGGCCGACGCAGCGGCTGGAGCGAAGCGAGCCGAGACCGGCATCGCGGTCATCACCGTGCCGGAGAACCGCTGGGACCGCGTCGACATCAAGACCGTCGGGCTGCTGCCCAATGTATTGGCCAAGCAGAAGGCCAAGGAAGCCGGTGCGCAGGAAGCCTGGTTCGTCGACGATGAAGGCAACGTAAAAGAAGGCGGCTCGTCCAATGCCTGGATCGTCACCCGGGACGGCGTCCTGGTCACCAGGCCGGCCGAGCACGGCATCTTGCGCGGCATCACCCGCACGACCATGTTCGAAGTGGCGGCCAAGCTTGGCCTGAAGATCGAGGAGCGCGGCTTTTCCGTCGCCGAGGCCAAGGCGGCACGCGAGGCGTTCATCAGCTCCGCAACGACAATCGCCATGCCGGTGGTGAGCATCGACGGCGATACGGTCGCCAACGGGCACCCCGGCTCAATAACACTTTCCTTGCGGCAGGCCTTTTTTGACATTGCGGAAAAAAGTCCAGCCTGATAACCGCACAGGTGGAATGAACATCAATATATCTCGTTCTGCTTGTCGTTACTGACGACAAGACGGTGTTTGCGAGCTTGACATGCGCCCGTTAATTTGGCGCATTGGCTTGCAAACCGAAGGGGATCGGCGAAAGACAAGAACAATGGCGGAACGATCGCAAAACCTTCAGGACCTGTTCCTGAATTCAGTTCGCAAGAGCAAGAACCCGCTCACCATCTTCCTCATCAACGGCGTGAAGCTGACCGGCGTGGTCACTTCGTTCGACAATTTCTGTGTCCTGCTGCGCCGCGACGGTCACTCCCAACTCGTCTACAAGCACGCCATTTCCACGATCATGCCGAGCCAGCCGGTTCAGATGTTCGATGGCGAGGAAAGCCAGGGCGCCTGATTGGCACGTGAGAAAGACGCGGACGCCACCGGTCGCGGAAAACCAACACATCATCCCGGGACGGAAGCCAAGGGCCCGACCCGGGCCGTTGTCATTGTGCCCGTCCTTACCCGCCACCAGCGCAACGACGACGAGACCAACCGTCCTCGGTTGATGCGTTCGGCTGATGCTCGTCATGACGAGGCAGTTGGCCTTGCCCGCGCCATCAACCTCGACCTGGTCCACACTGCGGTGGTTACCATCAACGATCCGCGCCCGGCGACGTTGCTCGGCAGCGGCAAGGTCGCCGAATTCGCCGAAATCGTCAAAGAGGGACACGCGGAGGTGGTCGTCGTCGACCATCCGCTGACCCCGGTGCAGCAACGCAATCTGGAGAAGGAGCTGAACGCCAAGGTGCTGGACCGCACCGGGCTGATCCTCGAGATCTTCGGCGAGCGCGCGCGCACCAAGGAAGGCACGCTGCAGGTCGAGCTCGCCCATCTCAACTACCAGAAGGGCCGCCTCGTGCGCAGTTGGACCCATCTGGAGCGCCAGCGCGGTGGCGCCGGCTTTCTCGGGGGCCCCGGCGAAACGCAGATCGAATCCGACCGGCGGCAGTTGCAGGAAAAGATCATCAAGCTGAAGCAGGAGCTGGAAACGGTGCGGCGCACGCGCGACCTGCACCGCGCCAAGCGCAGGAAGGTGCCGTTCCCGGTGGTGGCGATCGTCGGCTATACCAACGCCGGCAAGTCGACGCTGTTCAACCGGCTGACCGGAGCAGACGTGCTGGCGCAGGACATGCTGTTCGCTACGCTCGATCCGACGCTGCGCCGCGTGCGCCTGCCACATGGCACGCCGATCATCCTCTCCGACACTGTCGGTTTCATCTCGGACCTGCCGACGCATCTGATCGCGGCTTTCCGCGCCACCCTGGAAGAGGTAGTCGAGGCCGATCTCGTGCTTCATCTGCGCGACATTTCGGATCCGGACACGGCCGCCCAGGCCGAAGATGTCGAGCGTATCCTGGCCGACCTCGGTGTTGACGCCGGCGACGCCAAGCGGGTGATCGAAGTGTGGAACAAGATCGACCGGCTCGACGAAGGCAACCGGACCCGGCTGCTTGCCGACGGCGCCGATGCCAACAAGGCGCCGCCGATCGCGGTGTCGGCGGTGACCGGCGAGGGCATCGATGCGCTGAAGGCGATCATCGAAACGCGGATGGCGGGCGAACTCGAAGACCTCACCGTGACGATCGAGCCGGCACAGTTCGGCCTTGTCGACTGGCTTTACCGCAATGGCGATGTCGTTTCGCGAAGCGACAATGATGACGGCAGCGCCACCATCTCGCTCAAGGCCACGCAAAGCGCCCGCGAAGAGATCGAAAGCAGATTGCGTCGTAAAAACAACGGCTAATGTAACTTACTTCGCGGTCTTTGCTTCCTGCCAGAGCGCTTCCATCTCGGCCAGATCAGCCTTGTCCAGCGTGTTGCCGGCTTTTCCCAGTGCCTGTTCGACATAATGGAAACGCGAGCGGAATTTTTCGTTGGTGCCGCTCAGCGCTGCTTCGGAATCGAGCTTGAGATGACGGCCGAGATTGACGACGGCAAACAGCATGTCGCCGAACTCGTCTTTGATCGAGGCGGTGTCGCCTTTGGCCAGTGCCTCGCGCAACTCGCCGATCTCTTCCTCGATCTTGTCGAGGATGGGCGCTGCCTCGCTCCAGTCGAAGCCGACGCGGGCGGCTTTCTCCTGAAGTTTCAGTGCCCGGGTCAGCGCGGGCAGGGCGACCGGCACGCTGTCCAAAAACCCCTTGCCGTTGTCTTCGGGATCGAGACCGCGGGCGAGGCGAGCGCTTCGCTTCTCAGCCTTCTCTTCGGCCTTGATCTTTTCCCACATGCCCTTGGCCATGCCGGCGCTGCGGGCTTTCTCGTCACCGAAGACATGCGGATGGCGGCGGATCATCTTCGTCGTGATGGCTTGCACCACGTCAGAGAAGGCGAATTCACCGGCTTCCTCGGCCATTTGCGCGTGGTAGACGACCTGCAGCAGAAGATCGCCGAGCTCGTCGCGCAGATCGTCGAGGTCGCCGCGCGCGATGGCGTCCGCCACCTCATAGGCTTCCTCGATCGTATAGGGCGCAATGGTCGAGAAATCCTGTTCGATGTCCCAGGGGCAGCCAGTCTTCGGCGCCCGCAGCGCCGCCATGATCTCGATCAGGCGCGAAATGTCTTTCGATGGCGTCATCTAGAGCTATTCCAGGAAAAGTGTGAAACGGTTTTCTGTCCGGAATTGCGTCAAAACAGTCTATCGGATGCTATCCCGCGACCGGCCGCGCGGCCAACGCTGTCAGCCGGCGCGGGAGCCTTGTCCACAGATGAGCCGCGTCAATCAAGAACCGAAACGATCGCCTTGGCGAGTTCGTCCATGCCATCCTCGGGCAGGCCGGCGACATTGATGCGGCTGTCGCCGACCATGTAAATGCCGTGCTCGGCACGCAACCGCTCGACCTGTGCTTCCGTGAGGCCAAGGCGGGAGAACATGCCGCGATGGCTGGCGACGAAGTCGAAGCGGTCGGAATTGGACTGCCGGCGCAACGCTTCGGCGAATTGCACCCGAAGCCTGAGCATGCGCAGCCGCATCTCTTCGAGCTCGGCTTCCCAGTCGGCGCGCAAGGTGGCGTCTTCGAGCACGATGCGCACGACCGCCGCACCATGGTCCGGCGGCATCGAATACATGGCGCGCGCCGCCGACAGCATCTGGCTCATCGCCACATCCGCCTGTGCGCCGTCCCTGGCCAGGATCATCGCCGCGCCGACGCGGTCGCGGTAGACAGCAAAATTCTTCGAGCAGCTCGACGCCACCACCATCTCCGGAACTTTCGCCGCCAGCAGGCGCAAGCCGAGGGCATCGGCCTCGAGGCCATCGCCAAAGCCCTGATAAGCGATGTCGACGAAGGGCAGCAGCTCGCGCTCGACGACCAGATCGGTAACGGCTGCCCACTGTGCCGCATCCAGATTGGCGCCGGTCGGGTTGTGGCAGCAGCCATGCAGCAACACGGCGTCGCCGCTCTTTGCGGTCCGCAGGGCCACCAGCATGTCGTCGAAACGAACGGCGCCCGAGGCGGCATCGAAATAGGGGTACTCGCGGATCTGCAGGCCGGCGGCGCGCATCACCGGCATGTGGTTCGGCCAAGTCGGATCCGATAGCCAGATGGTTGCATCCGAGCGCGTCCGCTTCAGCAGTTCCGCCACCAGCCGCAGCGCGCCGGAACCGCCGGGCGCCTGTGCGGCGCGGATGCGTGTCATGTCAGCGCCTGGACCGAAGGCGAGCCTGGCCATCACTGTGTTGAAGCCGGTATCGCCGGCAAGGCCGAGATAGGTCTTGGTGTCCTGACCCTCCAATAGCCGCTTTTCGGCTTCGCGCACGGCGCGCATGACCGGCGTCTTGCCGTCGCGATCCTTGTAGACGCCGACGCCGAGGTCGACCTTGTCGGGGCGCGGATCGGCGCGATAAAGGCCGATCAGGGCCAGGATCTTGTCGGCGGGGGCGGGCTGCAGGGCTTCAAACATCGATACGGCTCCAATGGCGGCGGAGTGATACGCAAATCGGTCACGTTTCGCCAGCGGTTTTAGCTGGGTGATCCAGCCCTAGACGGGGGTGCTGGGAAGCCTGCTCTGCACGCTCCTGTGATGTGGACGGGGTTTGATGCGGAACCCATTGATGCGCGTGGGAAAATGACCAGCCGGCATTAACAGCGCCACCACGCCATCGTCCGCGTCGGCATGAGCGCTTCTGTGCGCAAATTTCGGCTTTGCCACGGCCAGTGGTCAGCCCCCACCGTGCCTGTCTTTCACAGCCTGCCGCAACAGATAGGCGACCGCGCTCAGCACCATCAAGGCCAGCCCGAACCATGTCAGGGCATAGGCCAGATGGTTGTTGTGGAACGAAACCACCGTCAAGCCGCCGACCGGCCACCCTCCCGGATTGGGCGTGGCATCGGCATCGATGAAATAAGGAGCGACCTGCCCGAGGCCTTGCGTCGTGGCGATCGCCTGCACATCGCGCGAATACCAGCGGTTGGCGGCCGGATCGTTGGTACGCAGGAAGCCGCCTTTCGGTTCGCTGATGCGCAGCAGGCCGTGAATTCCGGTGTGATCGCCCGAGGGCTTGCCTGCGAGGCGGGTTGCCGGATCGCGCTTGTCCGTCGGCACGAAGCCCCTGTTCACCAGAATCGTGAAGCCATCATCCGCTCGGAACGGCGCCATTACCCAGAAGCCACCGCCGAGATCGGTGACCGCCTGGACCAGGGTCTCGCGATCACCGAGAAACCGGCCTGGAACGACGAGGCGGCGATACTCGTCATCCCTGGCGTTGATCGCTGGCCAGGCCGAAGGCGCCGGGGCGGCCACAGGTACTGCCTTGAGACGCTGGTCGACACGCTCGATCAGGTCGAGTTTCCAGACGCGGCGCTCCAGCTGCCAGACACCAAGCGCCGAAAGGCCGGTGATGCCGATGGCCCCGCAAAGGCAAAGCACCAACAGCGTCCATGGTGAACGCGTAACCCTTTGGCCGTCGCCTGTATTCGAATGCGGTGTCGTCCGTGCCTGTTCGTCCAAAGCCAGGTCCCTCTCTCAGGGTATCTGACTCATGTCATGGCCGGGCATCATGTTGACGTTCAGATGGTACATGACCCAGAGTGAGCCCGTCAGCGCGATCACCACCAGGATGAGGGTGAAGATCAGGGCCATCATGGTCCAGCCGTTCTCCGACCTGGTGTTCATATGCAGAAAGAACACCATGTGGACGATGATTTGCACGACGGCGAAGGCCATGATGGCAATCGCCGACGCCATCTGATTGCCGAGCGCGTTGGTCATGACCAGCCAGAAGGGAATGGCGGTCAGCACGACCGACAGGCCGAAGCCTGTCAGATAGCCGCGCAGCGAGCCGTGATCGACGCCGTGATGCGCGTGGCTCTGGTCGCTGGTGTCTGTGTGGTGGCCGGCGCTCATCGCAACATTCCCATCAGATAAACGAAAGTGAAGACGCCGATCCAGATGACGTCGAGGAAGTGCCAGAACATGCTCAGGCACATCAGGCGCCGCTGGTTCGCGGCGATCAGCCCGTGCCTGGAGACCTGCACCATCAGCACCACCAGCCAGATCAGGCCGAAGGTGACGTGCAGGCCGTGCGTTCCGACCAGCGTGAAGAACGACGACAGGAAGCCGCTGCGCTGCGGCGTCGCCCCCTCGTGGATGAAATGGGCGAATTCGTAGAGTTCGATGCTGAGAAAGGCGAGACCGAACAGGCCAGTGATCACCAGCCACACCTGCATGGGTTTCACCCGTCCCTTCGCCATCTCCAGCATCGCGAAGCCGTAAGTGATGGAGGACAGGAGCAGCATGGTGGTGTTCAGCGCGACCAGCGGAAGATCGAACAGGTCCTTCGGCGCGGGTCCGGCCGCGTAATTGCCACCGAGCACGCCGTAGACCGCGAACAGCATCGCGAAGATGAGGCAGTCGCTCATCAGATAGATCCAGAAGCCGAGCATGGTGCTGCTGCCGCTCTCGGCATGGCCGTGGTCGTCTTCCAGGTGGAAGACCGTGTCGTCGATCACCGTGTCGGCGTGTGCCATGGTGCTTATCCCGCCTGGCTGGTGGCTGCGAGCAGGCGTGTCCGCTCGTCCTCGACGCGGGTGACGTCACTGGACGGAATGTGGAAGTCCCGGTCGCAGTTGAAAGTATGCGCGATGGCGTAGCCGATCAGGGCGACGAAGCTGACGATCGCCAGCCACCAAATGTACCAGATGAGCGCCATGGCAAGCACCACGCTCAACCCGGCCAGGACGACGCCGGCTCCGGTGTTGCGCGGCATGTGGATGTCGCGGAAGCCCGTCAACGGACGCTGGTAGCCGCGATTCTTCATGTCCGTCCAGGCGTCGAGATCGTGGACGACCGGCGTGAAGGCGAAATTGTAGGCCGGCGGCGGCGAGGACGTCGCCCATTCGAGCGTACGCCCGTCCCACGGATCGCCGGTATCGTCGCGAAGCTGCTCGCGCCGGCGCACGCTGACGAATATCTGGATGAGGAAGGACAGGATGCCAAGCAGGATCAGGAAGGCGCCGAAGGCGGCGATGATGAACCAGATCTGCAGCGAGGGATCCTCAAAGGTGCGCAGCCGGCGCGTAACGCCCATCAGGCCAAGGATGTAGAGCGGCATGAAGGCGAACCAGAAGCCTACCACCCAGAACCAGAAGGACATCTTCCCCCAGAACGGATCGAGCCGGAAGCCGAATGCCTTGGGGAACCAGTAGCTGATGCCGGCAAACAGGCCGAACAGCACGCCGCCGATAATGACGTTGTGGAAATGCGCGACCAGGAACAGGCTGTTGTGGAGCACGAAGTCGGCCGGCGGAACCGCGAGCAGCACGCCGGTCATGCCGCCGACCACGAAGGTCAGCATGAAGGCGACGGTCCACATCATCGGCAGTTCGAAGCGGATGCGGCCGCGGTACATGGTGAACAGCCAGTTGAATATCTTGGCGCCTGTCGGGATCGAAATGATCATCGTTGTGATGCCGAAGAACGAGTTGACGCTCGCTCCCGATCCCATGGTGAAGAAGTGATGCAGCCAGACCAGGTAGGACAGGATGGTGATGACGATGGTTGCGTAGACCATCGATGTGTAGCCGAAGAGCCGCTTGCGGCAGAAGGCCGAGGTCACTTCGGAGAATATGCCGAAGGCCGGCAGGATCAGGATGTAGACCTCGGGGTGGCCCCAGATCCAGATCAGGTTCACGTACATCATCGGATTGCCGCCGAAGTCGTTCGTGAAGAAGTTGGTGCCGACATAGCGGTCGAGAGCCAGCAGGGCCAGCACCGCCGTCAGCACCGGGAAGGCGGCGACGATGAGCACATTGGTGCAGAGCGCGGTCCAGGTGAAGATCGGCATTCTCATCATGGTCATGCCTGGCGCGCGCATCTTGACGATGGTGCAGACCAGGTTCACGCCCGACAGCAGCGTGCCGACGCCCGCCACTTGCAGGGCCCAGATATAATAATCGACACCGACATCGGGACTGTAGCCGATACCCGACAGCGGCGGATAGGCAAGCCAGCCGGTGCGGGCAAATTCGCCGACGAACAGCGACATCATGACGATGACCGCGCCGCCGACCGTCATCCAGAAGCTGAAATTGTTGAGGAACGGAAACGACACGTCGCGCGCGCCGATCTGCAGCGGGACGACGAAATTCATCAGGCCCGTCACCAGCGGCATCGCCACGAAGAAGATCATGATCACGCCGTGCGCGGTGAAGATCTGGTCGTAGTGATGCGAATTGAGGTAGCCTTCCGAACCGCCGAAGGCCATCGCCTGCTGGAGCCGCATCATGATGGCGTCGCTGAAGCCGCGCAGCAGCATGACGATTCCGAGCACCATGTACATCACACCGATGCGCTTGTGGTCGACGCTGGTGAACCATTCGCGCCACAGATAGCCCCAGAGCTTGAAATAGGTCAGCGCGCCGACGAGGGCGATGCCGCCCAGCGCGACGACTACGAAGGTCGCGACCACGATGGGTTCGTGCAGCGGCAGCGACTCGAGCGTGAGCCGGCCGAAGATCGCCTTGAGAAGAGCAGGATTGTCGAACATGTCTTGCGTGGCGCCTCAGGAGTTGAAGGGCGACCGAAGCGTGCCGGTTGCGGAAGGTGACGGCAGTCGGATCGACAGGGGCGGTGGCCGTTGCAGACCAGCGCCGACTATCGGCGTCGAGGTCATCGGCGTGGCGGATTGATCAGCCTTCGAAGCGGCCAGTGCTTCTTCGGTCGTGCATATGCTGGCGACATAGAATGGGGCAGGGCCGAATATCGTGCCGCGCCGGGCGAACTTGTCATACAGCAGCGGCAGGGTGTTGCGGATGCCGGCCATTCCCAGCCCGCCCTTGGCATCGATCTGCGACATCTCGCTCATGCACATCTTGCCGGGCTCGACGCACATGTTGAGGATCGCCTTGTAGAGATCGGCATCCACCGCCGCATAGTGGCGCACGGGTTGGTTCTCGCTGGGCTGTTCGAGCTCCAGATAGCCGTTTCGGTCGAGCTTGCCGCCGCCGTCCTTTGCCTTCGCGATCCATGCCTGGAAACCGGCATCGTCTAGGCCGTGGAACGCGAAGCGCATTCCCGAGAAGCCGGCGCCGCTGTAGTTGGCGGAGAACCCTTCATAGTCGCCGGACTTGTTTATGACGGCGTGCAGCCTGGTTTCCATACCCGGCATCGCATAGATCTGGCCGGCCAGTGCTGGAATGTAGAAGGAGTTCATCACCGATGCGGAGGTGATGCGAAAGCTGATCGGCCGGTCGACCGGCGCAGCCAGTTCGTTGACCATGGCGACGCCGTACTCCGGATAGATGAACAGCCATTTCCAGTCGAGCGCGACGACTTCGACCTCAAGCGGGCGCACGTCCGGCGGCAGCGGCTTGCCGGCCGCTACACGTCCGATCGGACGATAGGGGTCGAGCAGATGAGTGCCCATCCAGGTCACTGCGCCCAGGCAGATGATGATCAGAAGCGGCACAGCCCAAATGACGAGTTCGAGGTGGGTCGAGTGGTCCCAATCCGGCTCGTAGCGCGCCTCGCGGTTGGACTGGCGGTATCGCCAGGCAAAGAATATGGTGAGAGCCATCACCGGTATGATGACGATCAGCATCAGTGCCGTGGACACCATCAGCAGGTCGCGCTGCTGCGCGGCAACGTCGCCGGCAGGGTTCATGACGACCATGCTGCAGGAGCCGAGCGATGCCAGCAGGGGCAGCAGGAAAAGGGTACGGAGACGGCTCAATGTTTGACCTGTCGGTTGTTCCCCCCAGTGCTAGCCGTACCGCGGCAATGAAGGCATTGGACAATTTGTCCAATGCCGCAATGACGCGGCAGGCGTCATCAAAGCACCTGGCCCGCGCACATGGCAAGCGATCGTATGAGACCGCGGCGGGGCGACGGAGAATGCTGTGAGCCCAACTTCGAAGATCGAAGCCGACGCAAGACGGATAAACGCGCGCCATCATGAGGTGAAGCCCGGCGAAATCGCCGTTGGCGTCATCATCGGCAGGACGTCGGAATTCTTCGACTTCTTCGTCTACGCGATCGCTTCCGTCATCGTTTTTCCGAAGCTCGTATTTCCTTATGCCGACCCGTTGACCGGCACGCTCTACTCCTTCGCCATCTTCGCGCTTGCCTTCATCGCGCGGCCGATCGGGACGGCGATCTTCACCGCGCTCGACCGCGCCTACGGCCGCAGCGCCAAGCTCACCATCGCACTGTTCCTGCTGGGGACCTCGACCGTGTCGATCGCCTTCGTGCCCGGTTACGACCAGATCGGCCCGGCTTCGGCCTGGCTGCTGGCCATGTTCCGGATCGGTCAGGGACTGGCGCTGGGCGGGACATGGGATGGACTTGCCTCGCTGCTGGCGTTGAATGCGCCCGAAAAGCGCCGCGGCTGGTATGCGATGATCCCGCAGCTGGGCGCACCACTCGGGCTCATCGTTGCCAGCGCCCTGTTTGCATATTTCGTCGGCAACCTGTCGGCCGAAGACTTCTTCAGCTGGGGTTGGCGCTACCCGTTCTTCGTCGCCTTCGCTATCAATGTCGTCGCCCTGTTCGCACGGCTGCGCATCGTGGTGACGCCGGAATACACCAAACTGTTCGAAGGCCAGGAACTGGAGCCGACTTCCGTCCGCGAGACGTTGCGCGCCGAAGGGCGCACTGTCGTGCTCGGCGCCTTCGCGCCGCTGGCGAGCTTCGCCCTGTTCCACATGGTGACGGTGTTTCCTCTGTCCTGGATTTTCCTGTTCACGCGCGAGGGACCGGCCCGGTTCCTGGTCATCGAGACGATCGGAGCCTTCTTCGGCCTGGCGGCAATCGCGATCTCGGGCTTCGTCGCCGACCGGGTTGGGCGCTGGCCCTTGCTAGGAGGCTCGGCGGTGGCCATCGCCGTTTTCAGCGGTTTCGCGCCACAGCTGCTCGATGGCGGCTTCGTCGGAGAGTCCGTCTTCATGGTATTGGGCTTCGTCCTGCTCGGCCTGTCGTTCGGCCAGTCTTCAGGAGCACTCGCCTCGAACTTTTCAAAGACCTACCGCTATACAGGTGCTGCGCTGACCTCGGACCTCGCCTGGCTGTTCGGCGCCGGCTTCGCCCCCATAGTCGCCCTGTTCCTGTCCGCCCATTTCGGGCTGATCTCGTCAGGCGCCTATCTGTTGTCGGGAGCGCTGTGCACGTTGCTGGCGCTGAGGCTCAACCAGCGCCTGGATCGGACGCCCGCTTGAGTGACCTGCTTGGCCAGGGCTGGGGACCTCCCGGCCCAATGACTCTGCACGACAAGACCAACAAACAGAATTTCCTGCTTCTGATCCAACTGCGCTGGATCGCGGTCGGTGGTCAGATCGTGACGATCCTGTTCGTCCGCTACGCGCTTGGCATCGGCCTGCCGCTGGTGCCGATGGCGGTGGTGATCCTGCTGCTGATCGCTCTCAATGTCGCCAGCCTGCGCCGGCACAGCAGCCAGGACGCTATCACCAACACCGAGCTGTTTCTTGGACTGCTGCTCGACGTCACCGCGTTGACGGTCCAGCTTTACCTGAGCGGCGGCGCATCCAATCCCTTCATTTCGCTTTACCTGCTCCAGGTCATCCTGGGCGCGGTGCTGCTGGAGACATGGTCAGTCTGGGCGCTGGTCCTCATTGCAAGCACGTGCTTCATCGCGCTGACCACCTTCTACCGTGAGATCGGCCTGCCCGCTGCACACGGTGCCGGGCTGTTCGGCCTGCACATCCAGGGCATGTTCATCTGTTTCGTCCTGGCGGCAACGCTTCTGGTGCTGTTCATCACCAGGGTCCAGAACAACATCCGCACCCGCGACGCCCATCTTGCGGATTTGCGCCAGCAGTCGGCGGAGGAGGCTCACATCGTCAGGATGGGCCTGCTCGCCTCCGGTGCCGCGCATGAGCTCGGCACGCCGCTGGCCACGCTTTCCGTCATCCTCAACGACTGGCAGCGCATGCCGGCTCTCGAGGCCGATCCGAATCTAGCGCAGGAAATCCGGGAGATGCAGGGCCAGTTGGACCGTTGCAAGAAGATCGTTTCGGGTATCTTGATGTCGTCGGGCGAATTGCGCGGCGAAGGCACGGTTCGCACCTCCGTCGACGCCTTCCTGGCGGAGCTGGTGGCCGAATGGAAGTCGACCCGGCTGCCGCAAGGCTTCGAATACACCAAGCGTTTCGGCGCCAACCAGGAGATCGTCTCCGATCCTGCGCTCAAACAGGTGATGTTCAATGTACTGGACAACGCACTTGAAGCGTCGCCTCTATGGGTCGGGTTGATCGTCAGCCGCCACGCGGACGATCTTATCGTCGAAGTTGTCGACGCGGGACCGGGATTTGAAGAAGCCATGCTTGCTGAATTCGGCAAGCCCTATACGTCGACCAAGAACCGGCCAGGTAGCGGGCTCGGCCTGTTTCTGGTCGTCAATGTCATCCGCAAGCTGGGGGGTACCGTCACCGTAAGAAATAGAACCGAGGGGGGAGCTTCGGTTACGTTGCATCTGCCGCTGGCTGCTCTGTCTCCACGAGGGCACAATGCCGACTAAACGCACGCTGTTGATCGTCGAGGACGACATCGCCTTTGCCAACGCACTGCGCCGGTCTTTCGAACGGCGTGACTACGAAACGCATAGCTGCCGGAGCGTCGACGGCGTGCATGCGCTGATCGGCACCGTTGCCTTCCAATATGCCGTCGTCGATCTCAAGCTTGCCAGCGGCTCGGGCCTGGAATGCGTCAGGGCGCTGCACGAGCATGGTCCTGATATGCGGATCGTCGTGTTGACCGGCTTTGCAAGCATCGCCACCGCTGTCGAGGCGATCAAGCTCGGCGCCTGCCAGTATCTTGCCAAGCCCGCCAACACCGACGACATTGAAGCCGCTTTCGGCCAGGTCGAGGGCAATGCTTCGGTGCCGCTCGCCGAGCGACCAACCTCGATAAAGAACCTCGAATGGGAGCGCATCCACGAAATGCTGGTGGAGGCCGACTTCAACATTTCCGAGACAGCACGACGGTTGGGCATGCACCGCCGGACGCTGGCGAGGAAGCTGGAGAAGAGGCGTGTGAAGTAGGCACGATCTACTGCATTCCAGTCGCCACATTGGGCCCACTGCCGCCATTCCTGCCGTCGATGCACCGATGGAAATCACCCGCACAACGATTCCGGGAGCTTGTATTTCTCGGCTTCATGCGGTTCCAGGGATAGCCGCTCGATGCTGGAAGGCGCAGGGTAGAGGCGAACGATGTCCTCAAAGGGAAAAAATTGGCAGGGCAGGGATTAAAATCCCCACATGCTCCGTAAACAGGACATGAAACCGTCGATGCCACGCTTTGACATCATAGGACAACTCGGTTCGCTGCGTCGCTATGCGCGCTCGCTGACGCGGGACAGCACCGACGCCGAGGATCTTGTCCATGACGCGCTGGTGCGTGCCTATGAGCGGCGCAGCACGTTCCGCTCCGGCGGAAACCTGCGCGCGTGGCTGCTGTCGATCGTCCACAACACCTTCATCGACAAGATGCGGTCCCGCAAGTCCGAAGCGTCGCGCGTCGAACAGGCTGGATACCTAGCCGACGGCAGCACGCCGGCACCACAGGAACATTCGGTGCGCCTGGCGCAGGTGCGCGAGGCTTTTTTCAGCCTGCCGGAAGAACAGCGTTCAGCGCTGCACCTCGTCGCCATCGAAGGCCTCTCCTATCAACAGGCCGCCGATGCCAGCGGCGTGCCGCTCGGCACGCTGATGTCGCGCATCGGCAGGGCGCGCGCCGCACTGCGCGAGATGGAGGAGCCGGCGAAGGCAAAAAACCATCTCAGGATCGTTGGAGGCCCGTCATGACCGCAACTGTCGATCCCGTGACCGATATCGACCTCGACGCCTATGTCGACGATCAGGTCGACGTCACCCGCCGCATCGAGGTCGAAGCATTCTTGTCCGCTCGCCCGGAGGCGGCGGCGCGCGTGATGTCGGATCTCAGGACCCGCGATGAACTGCGCGTGGCGCTTGCCGGTTCCGCAGGTTTGGCCGGCTCCAAGGGCATGGCGCGGCCCGCGACCGCCGATGCCGCGCGGCGGCTGGAGAGGGGGCTTGCCCGCGGCCGGCTCTTCGGCGTGTTGCAGCGCGCGGCGGCGGTCGCCGGCTTCGTCGCCGCCGGCTGGCTGGCAAACGGCATCATCGGGCCGATGTCGGTGACCAAGGTCGTCGCCTCGCCGCAGCCGCCCGCCTATGTCGACGAGGCGGTGCAGGCCCACAGGACGACGCTGGTGCGCGAGAGCATGCCCTCGCAGCCGGAAGCGCCCAATTACAACGCCGGCGAAATCCGCGCCGCCACTGCCATCGTCATGCCGTCGCTGCCGACGGATTGGAGGGTGCGCGACGTGCAGATCTATCCGTCGCGCTTTGGGCCGAGCGTCGAGATGGCGGTCGAGACGAAAGACATGGGGCTGGTGTCGCTGTTTGCGATCCGGCCCGGAACCTTCGACGTCGTCAAGCCGACGATAGCGCCCTCGGGCGACATTTCGTCGGCCTATTTCCAGATCGGCGATGTCGCCTATGCGGTGGTCGGACGAAGCGAGGTTCACGACCTCGACCGCGCCGCCGAGACGCTTGCCAAGACGCTTTACTGATCGATCCACAAAGGAGAACGCAAATGAACACCCCCAATCTGGGATATCGCGCCGGCGCCGGCGCCCAAACCGGAGCCATCTTCGACGAGGGCCTGCGCCAGCATATGCTGCGCGTCTACAACTACATGGGCGTCGGCCTTGTGGTCACCGGCCTCGTCGCCTTCATGATCTCATCGACGCCGGCGCTCTACGTGCCGATCTTCTCCAGCCCGCTGAAATGGGTGGTGATGCTGGCACCGCTCGCCTTCGTCATGTTGTTCTCGTTCAAAATGCAGACCATGTCGGCGGCGAGTGCCCAGGCGATGTTCTGGGCCTTCTGCGCGGTGATGGGCCTGTCGCTCGCCTCCGTGTTCCTGGTCTTCACCGGAACCAGCATCGCGCGCACCTTCTTCATCGCCGCCACCATGTTCGGCGCCACCAGTCTCTACGGCTACACGACAAAGCGCGACCTGACCCAGTTCTCGTCGTTCCTGATCATGGGCCTGATCGGCGTGGTGATCGCCAGCATCGTCAACATCTTCCTCGGCTCGACCGCGCTGCAGTTCGCCATCTCGGTGATAGGCATCGCCGTGTTCATCGGCCTGACCGCCTGGGATACGCAGACGATCAAAGAACAGTATGCCGAGAATTTCGACGCGGAATCGCGCCAGAAACTTGCCGTCTTCGGCGCCTTCTCGCTCTATCTGAATTTCATCAACATCTTCCAGCTGCTGCTGAATTTTACCGGCGAACGCGAATAACAACTATCCGCTGTGGGCAAGAGCGAGGGTTTTTGCTCTTGATGCGGAGAGGTGGCCGGAGGGAGATCCTCCGGCCACAATTCGTTCCTGCAGAACCAGGCTACACCTTGAGTCCCCAAGAGCTTTTGCTAGTCTGCCCACCGCGCCGGCCTTCAACAACGACCCGCGAGGAAATGTGGCACAGGACAGCCAAAGGCTTCATGGCGACGGCATCTCGGCGACCATTGTCGCGCAGGGCGCCGAACTGATTTCGCTGCAAGACGCGCACGGATTTGAGTTCCTGTGGCAGGCGGGGCCGGAATGGCGGCGGCACTCGCCGGTGCTGTTCCCGATCGTAGGGCGGCTGGCGGGCGATCATCTGCGCCATCGCGGCCGGACCTATTCAATGACGCAGCACGGGTTTGCGCGCGACAAGCCGTTTGCCTGGGGGCGGAAGGGGCCGCGATCCTGCACGCTGGTGCTCACTGACGACGCCGACACCTGGGCGCGCTATCCATTCGCCTTTCGGCTTGAAGTGACCTATACGCTGGTCCGCCAGCAGCTTGATGTGACTTTCGACATCTCCAACACCGGTGATGAGCTCCTGCCGGCATCGATCGGGGCGCACCCGGCATTCAATTGGCCCTTGCAGCCGGATTTGGCCAAGACGGATTACCGGCTGATCTTTGCCGGTGATGAGCCGGCGCCGATCCGCCGCCTTAAGGACGGACTGCTGCTGAAAACGCCACAGCCGACGCCTGTCGAAGGCAACATACTCCCGCTCTCCGAACGGCTGTTTGACGAGGACGCCGTGATTATGGACCAGATCGCCAGCACCAGCGTGCGTTATGCCGCCGAGCGTGGCCCGGCTCTGGAGATGTCCTGGCAAGGGGTTCGGGAGTTGGGCGTCTGGTCAAAGCCGGGCGGCGCGCCATTCCTTTGCATCGAACCTTGGCACGGCCTTGCAAGCCCGGTGGATTTCGATGGTGATTTTGTCGACAAACCAGGCCTGATGCTGGTCGCGCCGGGGGCAAAGCGCGTGATGAGCTATCAGATACGGCTGCTATGACGTTCCTGATCGGCAGATCCAGTCACGCCGGGAGTGCCCTATGAAGCTGCATTTCAGCCGCAATCCCAATCCTCGATTGGCGGTCGCGGCGGCACTCCATCTCGACGCGAAAGTCGAATTTGAATTCGCCTCGCCCTTCGCTCCGGGGCAGGCGGAGAAATATCGGCCGTTAAATCCCAATCTCTCACTGCCCATCCTTGTGGATGATGAGGGAAAGAGCCTCTGGGAGGCAGACGCCATAGCCTGCAGGCTCTCGCGCGACGCGCATTCGGATTTCTGGCGCACCGGCGATGACGAACCCGAGATGATCCGCTGGCTGAGCTGGGGCAAGGAGCACTTCGCACTCGCGTGCGACACGGTGCATTTCGAACGTGGGACCAAACAGCGGTACGGCATCGGCCCGATCGATCAGAAGCGGGTGGAGGAGGGCCTAAACCAATTCCATACGGCCGCGGCAATACTCGACGCCGTGCTTGCCGAGCGGCAGTGGCTGGTCGGGAATTCGGTTTCCTATGCCGATTTTCGAATGGCGACCTTTCTGCCGTTCAACGATGCCGCCAGATTGCCGCTCGACGATTATTCCTCTGTCAGCCGCTGGTACCGTCGGCTTGAAGACATCGGCGCCTGGCGTGACCCTTTCAAGGGGATGGATGCACCCGAATTGCCGCCGGTGCCGCAAACGGCTGTCGCGGACCAGCGGTGAGAACGCGCGCGAAGAGCCGCGCAGCAGGCCGAGTCTACCAAGGCAATGATGTGCGGGGGATCGGATGAATATCTATGTCCTGAGTGTGGTCGAAGGACAGGAATGGGTCCTTCCTCGACAGGCGGACGACTACCAGCTGTTTTCGACGCTCTGCGGCCGGAAGCAGACACAATGGCATCCGCCCGGGATGGAGATCCTGCGCGAACACGACGACGGTACGTTCCGGCAATATTCAGATTTTCCATGGCTTGGCGAGCATGTGCTCATCCTGCGGGCGAGGGCGTTGAAGTTGCTTCGGCCAACCCTCGAACCGTACGGTGAATTCCTGCCGCTTCGTGCTGACGAGCCAATATCGCTCTGCAATGTCACCACCGTGATCGATGCGCTGGACGAGGAACGTTCAAAGATCGTTCGCTTTGACGATGGCGGCATAATGGTGATCGAAAGCCTCGTCCTTCGAGCGGACGCAATCGGCGGTACCGAGATATTCAAGCTGCCCGAGCGTGCGGACGGGGTGCGAATATCCGATATCTATCTGCAGGAGACGATCGTACGCCGGATCGGGGAGCTTGGGCTCAAGGGCATTGCTTTCAACTTGGTCTGGAGCGACGAGCCGGTCGGACAAGGCAGGATCGAATACCCAGGTGTGGAAAAGGGCATTTCAACCGCAAGCTCGCTCACGCGCTTTTGGGCAGGTCTGCGGCGGAGAGCAGGATTTTGACGTCAAACCTGCCGGACGACGGTGCCGACCACATTGACGAGAAGGCGCGCGGCGGTCAGCGCTGACAGGTCGTCAATGTCAGCCGGAGGATAGAACTCGACAAGGTCGAACCCTGCGATCCGGGCCCGTCTGCCGAGGCCGGCGATCAGGTCGATCACCTCCATGTAGGTGAGGCCGCCGGGTGTACGCGCCGCCACGCCCGGCATGATGCTTGGATCAAGGCTGTCGCAGTCGAGGGTGACGACAACCCGCGCGCCTTCCGGAATATGCCGGAGCGCGGCTTCGACGCCCTGAGCGTGAACCTCGCGGGCGGTCACGAAGCGACTGCCATAGCGCCGTGCCGCTTCGATCTCGGTGATGCGTGCGCTGCCAACGCTGCGCAGGCCGACTTGCACCATGCCTGCGACATGCGGCATCTCGCTCGCCCTGCGCATCGGGCTCGAATAGCCGTAGCGTTCGCCATGCACCTCGTCGCGCCAGTCGATATGGGCGTCGATCTGCAGGACCCAGACCGGCCCGTGCTCCGCAAAGCCGGAGAGGAAGGGAATGGTCATGGAACAGTCGCCGCCGATCAGGATCGGCACGGCCGGCAATACCAGGATTTCGCGCGTTTTTGCCTCAATCCTGACCCTGTTGCCGGCATTGTCATGCATGGTGGTCAAGATATCGCCGACGTCGATGCAAGAGGCCGGCTTGCCGTCGAACAGCGGGCCGCCGAGATCGAAATTCCAGTGCTCGACGAGCGCGGCATCGTCCTGGCTCGCAGTTCGGATGGCATCCGCCGCCAAGGCATGGCCGCGGCTGTCCTTGCCGGGATAAGTGCTGCCGTGACCGGCTCCGAAGATCACTGCGCGGGGCATGTGGCCATCTGTCAGGCGATCGGGAAAGCCGAGAAAGGGAGGCGAGGGTGTCATGGCTTGATGGATCCTGATGATGGCTTAGCGCACGCCAATCGGTTGCGTCTAAGTCAAGCGCCTCGGCTTCAGCTTTGTGGGCCGATTGGGTAAGCCCAATAAACTCTAAAACAATCGAGATCGATCACCCACCTGGTGTTTCAAATTTGGGCCAATGGGACATTGGCGGTGGCATGGGCCGATCTCGAGGCGACATTGCGCTGCCGACGAGGACGTTGGCGGTTTGGATCGGCAGGCGCGATCCCGAAATTTCCAGTGCGTGACGAGAATGAACCTTGGCTGGTCGCCTGGTAGCGGAACCAGGCGAGGTTCACGTTGTTACCACAGCGGGCGACTACCGGTTGCCGGATTCGGAGTCATCGTTTCATGACCAATGGTCCATTGCCTGAAAACGTTCTGGTCTCGCTTCCCAAGATCGATGCAAAAGCGGCGCCGACGCTCAAAAATGCCGAGGCGGAGGTATTTTACACGGAAGCAATCCGCGAGCTTACCGCCACCGACATACCCTTTCTGGTCGCCGGGACTTACGCGGTAAGCGCTTATACGGGTGTCACCCGCCAGACCAAGGACCTCGATATTTTCTGCAAGGCAGGCGATTACGCGCGGATCCTCGCCCATTTCAAGCAGCTTGGATATGCCGTCGAAATCGAGGATGACCGGTGGCTCGGCAAGGTGTTCAAGGGCACGCATTTCTTCGACGTCATATTCGGCTCGGCCAACGGCACGGTGCCTGTTGGCGACCTGTGGCTGGAACACGCCCGCCAAACAGAGCTGTTGGGCAGCAGGGTGCGGATCATCGGCCCGACCGAACTCATCTGGTCCAAATGCTTTATCCAGGACAGAGGGCGACACGATGGCGCCGATATCGCTCATACGATTCTCAAGGCGGGCGATCAGATCGATTGGCACCGGCTGCTTTCTTATCTGGAGGTTCATTGGGAGGTTCTGTTGATGCAGCTTATCAATTTCAGATGGATCTATCCGAGCGAGCGCGATCATATCCCGGCGTGGCTGCTCGATGAATTGCTCGACCGCCTCGCCAAGCAACGGCAGTTGCCGTCTCCAAGGATGAAGATCTGCCGTGGGCGGCTGCTTTCGCAAACCGATTACGAAATCGACGTCAAGGAATGGGGCTTCGCCGGCGTCGGTGGTGTGGGAGAATTCCGTGATGGCTGATCCCGTCAAGAGCAGCGGGCCCAAGGACGGCGCACGCGCGCTCAAAGTTGCCGCGGTCGGGGATCTCCATGTGCGGGAAGATGCGCAAACCTCGTATCGAAACCTCTTCGGCGAGATTTCGAGCGAAGCGGACATTCTCGTTCTCACGGGAGATCTGACCAATCTCGGCAAGCCTCGTGAAGCGGAGATGCTGGCCGAGGATCTGCGCAACTGCTCGATCCCGGTCGTGGCGGTGCTCGGCAATCATGACTACGAGTCTGGTGCGGTGGAAGACGTCACGAACATCCTGCGCCAGGCGCATGTTCATCTCCTCGACGGGCAGGCAGTCGAAATCGAAGAGGTGGGTTTTGTCGGCGTGAAGGGATTCATAGGCGGCTTCGGGTCACGCATGCTCGGCTCATTCGGTGAACCGGCCATCAAAACGATGGTCGCCGAAAGCGTGAACGAGGCAATGCGACTTGAAAACGCGATGCGCCAGGTGCGGGCGAAGCGCACGCTGGTGATCCTCCACTATGCGCCGATTGCCGACACAGTCGCGGGAGAACCGCCGGAGATATTTCCATTTTTGGGCTCTTCACGCCTGGCGGAGACGATCGATCGATTCCAGGTTAGTGCTGTCGTGCACGGTCATGCACATCGCGGTTCTTACGAAGGTCAAACGCCTGGCGGAGCCAAGGTCTACAACGTCGCCATGCATGTGACCAAGCCAAGCGGCCGCCCCTACGCCTTGCTCGAAATCTGACGCCAGCGGCATGCGCCGTGGTGCCCATTGGCCTGAACTCAATTGGTGGCGTTGATCGACTTCGCCAACTCTTCCAGCTTCCGGGGATCGTTGCCGTGACGGCGCACCAGTTCGCGAGCCTGCCTGGACGGCAAATCGGTCGTGGCCGCCAGTTGTCGCACCTGCTGATCGTCAATGGCGACCTGCGGCAATGTATGGTCGATATTTCCTTGCTTGTCCTTCATCGCGCTTCTCCTTGATCCCTGTCGATGACAACGGCTCGAAAATCCGACCGGTTCCGAACGATCTGCAAACTTTTGGGCCGGCACCTGGGCGGACCAACATGCGCGTGCCCTGAGGGCGTAACGATCTCGATGGCTGGATTCTGCCAGGAACCATGCCACGGCGCACGAGTTGTTCCGACTGAACGGAGATAGTTAGATGCCACAGCCAAGACAGCCAGACCCAAATCGCGATGTGCCCGTGCCGCCTCCAACATGGAAGCCCCAGCCGATCGAGGAACCCGAACCGGAAAGGCTCCCGGACGAGACGCCGCTGCCCAATCCCGACGAGAATGAAGAGCCTCCCGTCCACGCATAGACGAAGGGGAGCTTCTTTATCGCGGGGCAAGTGCGCAACCTCGAGACAGAAAGCCCATCGCCTGCAGATCGGCAAAGTTGAATGGTTGCTTCGGCGCCTCAAGTCGTCGTCTGGATGATCAGGGTCAGCGTGCCATCGCCATCTATGTTTGCAGCGACAACCTGCGAGGAATTGAGCCCATTCGCCCTCAAAGCCGATGTCGCCTGAGGCGAAGCATCGACTGAGTTTTGCAGGCGAAGCAAATCTTCGGCGCTGGTTTGATTGAGCACGGCATCCGCCTGCGCCTTGATTTCGTCAGGCAAATCCTCGACGGCGATAATGGCAACGCCGGTGAAATTCAAATCAGCAGAGCCTGGATCTGGCAGCGCCAGCTCCGGTTGCACTTCGCCCTGCGGTGGCGTCACCTGGGGAGGCTGCGGTCCAACAGTTTGGGCGTAGACGGGCTGAATGATGACCGCCCCGGAAAGTGCGAGAGCTATCGTCAACATGCGCATGGTCGCTCCTTGCATCCTCGAGGAGATTTTGAAGAAACCCCCATGCTGAGCGATGGTTCCCGCGGGGCTGGTCCCGCCGGGCGATTTCGTCCCAACTCACCCCAGAGAGACGCCGAAAACCTTGGCCAGGGCGTCCGTCACACGGCTGTCTCCCAACCGGTTGGGCGGTTTCGTACGGAATCGTACCATCGATTGATCTGCACCTTGGACAGGATCAAAATCAAGCAGAGGTGACCATGGGAGGGAGCCGCATGAGCATCGCCAGATGGGCAATAAGACCTGTCGGTACCGCCAAGGCGTTTCTGGCAGAGGAGCTTCGAAGTGCGCGATACGGCGACATTGTTTCGGTCAAAGCGGCGATAGAGGCCGCTCGCAGGGACGCGCCTTATTTGCAGGACACAGACGATGAGTTGATGGAGACGATCGTCGAGCTGGCACGGGAACTGGGGCTGGCCGTCCTTTTTGACTCTCGCGATTGACCGATGAGCCATGGCTGGAGGACTCACCGGCGGTTGAAGCGATTTGGTACGAAATCGACAATTGGCTCATGGCCGAAAATGCGCAATCATTGGGAAATGGGACGACGGTTGGACGACAAACTCGATTGCAAGGCTTGTGGGACTATCCAAATGGACATTCCCGACAACGCGGAGGAATCGACGCCAATTCATTGCAGCAATTGCGGCGCCTTTCTCGGCGAGTGGGGCGAATTGCAGGACGATTTCTACCGTCAGGCTCGCGGTACCGAAGCATTCGACTTGCGCAACGGAACCATTATCAAGAAGTAGCGCGCAACAACGCGGCCTCCGAATAACATCGGTAAATCCACAGGGGTTGGCAGATCTAGCCGACGTCGATGACGACCATCAACCCGCCGCCGCCCTTCTCCTCGACATTGTTGTTCGTCGTGTGATGCGGGATGTGGCAGTGAATGAGCCACTTGCCGGGACGCAGCGCCTTCCACACGACGTCATAGCGCTGTCCCGGTCCGACATTGATGGTATCGGCCAGGAAGCGTGCCGAGGGAGAAAGCGTCTCACCGTCACGGGCGACGACCTCGAAGGGTCCGCCATGGATATGCATTGGATGGACGAAGCCGTTGTTGGTGCCGATGAAACGCACCTTCAGCGTCTCGCCCACCTTCATAGGAATGGTGTCGGTTGCGGGATAGGCCTTACCGTTGATGGTGAAGAAGTTCGGCATGCCGCCTTCCATTGGCATTGAGGGGTAGGTCAGCCCATCACGCACCAGCCATTCCTGAAGTTCGATGACATAGTCGTGGTCAGCCGGAACCTCGTCGGCAGGATTGGCGGGATCGATGATCAGCGCCCCATAAAGCCCCAGCGCCTGGGTGCGGTCCGGCTTGGCATGCGGATGATAGAAATAGGTCCCGTGCTGGGTCGCGGTGAATGCATAGGAATAGGATTGTCCAGGTTCGATCGGCGGCTGGGTGATCTCGGCAGGCCCATCCATCTGGTTCGGCAGAATCATGCCGTGCCAATGCACCGTGGTTTCTTCGGGCAGGTCGTTGGTGACGTCGATGCGAACCTTATCGCCCTGGCGAATGTGGATGCGCGGACCGGGAATCTGGCCATTGTAGGCATAGGCGTCGACCGCGACGTTGGGCAGGATCTGCCAGCGGACCACCGATGGTCTGAGCTCGAACACCTTGACGCCGTTCTCCAGGCGGAATGGCAGTTCCTGGTCGCCCTTGGCGGCAAGAGCATAGGACGAGGTAACGCGACGCGGATCGGTTGCAGCCATGTCACGCATGGCCTCCGCCGGCGTGTCGCGACCCATGATCATGCCTTGCGGCATGATCGCGCCGCCGACGTCACGCGCCGAAAGCGTCAGGTTCAGCCAGTTGGCCGGCGCGGCCATGCCGATCGCCAGCGCCAACACCGACACAATACCGAGGGCCGCAATCTGCGGCGTGGTAGCGTCCGTCTCCATCTGGTGGCCGCTGCGTTTGGACTTATGGGAGGTGTTGCGGCTTCGTCGGCCGTCGCCGGCGTTGGGGTGATGCATAGCATGCTGTTGGTGGGCGGTCGGCTCTCCACTGCTCGTTTCGTTCGCCTGCGGGCGCTGCGTCATCAATCCGTGCTTCAGCCCGCGCGCGACCAGCCAGACATTGGCCGGATAGGCGAGCGTGAAGCCAGCGATGACGCCGATCGACATCACGCCCCAGAACAAAAGCTCGTTCGGCTCCATGGCGCGCATGTCGCGCCCCATCATCAGAAAGCTCATGACGGGTGCCATGCCGGCCATCATGAAATTCATCGAGATGAACTCGGGCAGGAAGCTCTTGCGCACGTTCTCCCAGTAGGTGCCGCCCATCATCGATTTCATGAACAGCGATTGGAAGATGAACAGGCCGAAGGCAAAGCCCGCCAGATATTCGACGATGAGGTCGAGCCACATCGGCAAGCCAAGCGTTGCCGTGATGACTGCGGCGAGAATGATGCCGGTCGCATCGCCGGCAACGCAGTGGATGGTCGAACCGACCCCCTGTTTCCACAGCGGCCTGGTAAAGTCTTCATGCTCGCCCGGCCGTGGCTCCTTGTCTGCAAGCACATAAAGCAGCAGCCCCAATGGACCCATATAGAGGGTCACCAGGATGAAACCCCATTTCATCACCACCGGTTCGGGATTGTTGCGGTATTGATCGAAGCCGACATAAAGCGTCGAGGCGGCGGCAAGAGCGAACCAGACGGCAAGGAAATAGTCGATTGGCTGGATGAACATGGATGCATCCCGTCGCGGATCAGTGGCTTGTCACAAGCAGCCCCGTCGATGAACGCAGCCGGCGTGTTTATGATCCCGCCGGCCCAATCCGGTTGTGTCGAATTCTCCAGCCTGGCGCTCTTGTCGAAGCATTAACGCGCGGTAATTCCCTTGAAGGCGTGGGCGCTTCGCTGCCTCAACAGGAGCTGGCCATGAAACATCAAACACTCGACCAACTGCATGCCGTCGCCAAGATTGAATCGTCGGCTGCCTATTCCGCAATGACACGAAATCAGCGCGTAGAGCGCTGGGCTGAACTGCTGGAGCGTAGTCCCGAGCGATGCCTTGGGGCCTTTGCAGGCACTGAACATTTGCACCCTGAAGCACGTGCGATGATGCGGGGCGAGGGTACGGCAATTTCGGTTGCCTTCGAAGATCCAGTGCTGCGCGCATCGGGTTTGAAAGACGACACATATGGTGAGGCAAAGCGCTTTTTCGAGTTGAACGACTGGCAGTTGCACGACATCGTCTGCGATTGCCACGTCGGCTCAACCATGAAAGCGCGCTGGGCTGCGACGCGGGTCCGCTCAGCCATCAGCGGCAGGTTCTTTGCGTGGTTGCGGCAAAGGATAATGCGCTGACCGTAGTTGGGGATCGTCGTCGCTTCGGTGCGGCATACGATCCCCTGTCTTGCCGATTGGATGTCTTGCCGATTGGATGTCTTGCCAATCGGAGGTCTCGCCGATGCGGATCAACGCTTGTCCTGGTATAGCCGGTCGGTCGCTCGGTCGCTCTCCCTTCGTTCGGCGGGTCCACGCCGACGGCGTGCGATAACGGCATAGGCCATCAGCACGATCAGCAGCAATGGGCCGCCGGCAACGACGACCAACCACATGATATCTCCAAACATGGCGCCATCTCCTTTCCCAGACAACCGGCGAGGAGGAGAACCGTTCCGCGCAGCAGGCCACCTCGGTCGCCCCTGGTCATTAACTTACGAATTGCGCTCGTAGGTTCCGATGAGTTCAGCCTGCTCAAGCGAATGTTTCTGCGCCTCCCGCCAGATGCGCTCGATGCCCACGCTGGCTGGAATGGCAAGGCTCGGGATGTCGAGCGCGGCCAGCCGGAAATGGTAATGGTGAACGCCATGTCCGACCGGCGGCTCAGGGCCGTCGTAATAGGCGTTGCCAAAATCATTCGTTGCTTGCCTGAGGGCGCCCGGACCCGGCTTGCCGCTTTCGGCCTCGGGAAGTTCCCTTGTGTCCGGGGAGATGTTGAACACCGCCCAATGACCAAACGTTCCGCTCGGCGCGTCAGGATCCTGAACGACGAGAACAAGGCTCTTTGCTTCATCTGGCACTCCAGACCATTTCAGCGGCGGCGATACGTTTTTGCCGTCTCGTGTGTATCTTTCGGGAATTTGTCCGCCTTCGGCAAAGGCGGCACTGCTAAGGGCAAGTGGCATGGTTCACTCCTCCGGCGAAGTTGATCCCAGCGACGCGCAGGGCAGCTATTTGTTGGTCCGCATCTTTTGTCTTGGATCGATTCCGCCAGCGGCGGTCGTGTCGTTTTCGACGTCACCTTCGACCGTGTTCTCGCCTTCAAGCTCGAACTCTTCGCCTTCCTTGATCGTTCCCTTGGAAGTCCCGATACCAGGATTGTTCGCCAAGTCGGCATCGCTCGGTTTTTTCCATTTCGGATGTTTGGTTCCGGTCATGAGAAAACTCCTTCGACGGGGATTGCAGTTTTGAAATCGCAGAGCGGATAATTCGTTCCGGTTCCACGCCTCGGCTTCTTCATTGGTTCGCAGCGCGCCGGCTAAAGCCCGAATGGATAGGTGTCGGGAACGCCGGTTCTTGCATGCTCCGGGCCAAGCGGCGTCACTGCCGCGGTTTTGTCGAACCATAGGAACGCGTCGAACTGCCGGGGCAGGGAAGCGTCCGCATAGTGGCTGCCCAGCTCGGTTTCCGGCCGGTAGATCACGCCGATAAATCGCTCCAGCCTGCGTTCCAGCAACCGCTCACGCAGCGTTGTGTCGCGCCCGAGGTCGAGCAGGAACCGCGACACAAGGGAATCGTGGCAAAGCCGTTCGTAACTGTCGGCGTGCGACGCGCGAATTTGCTTCACCTCCATTTTGCCATCCCAGTCGCTGGCGGCCGCCACAGTGCCGGAATGCGTGCCCATACCGATCAGCACTGCTTCATCCCCGAAACGCTGCCGGCAGAGCTGGCCGATGTTCAGTTCGTCCCTGACGACACCCATCTCGGTAAAGCGGGCATCGCCGATATGGGAATTGTGCGCCCACACCACCGCCTTGGCCTTGGGGCCGCCGGCATGCAGCACATGTTCCAAGGTCTCGAACATATGCGTGTCGCGCAGGTTCCAGGACTCCGCGCCGCCATAGTACATGATCCGATAATAGTGTTCGGCGGACGCGATCAGCCGGGCATTCTGACTGGCGTCGAGAAAGTCGGTGCCGTCCCGTTTTGCATATTCGAGCTGTTTGGCGAGCAAGTCCCGGCATTGTTCCAGCACCGCTTTCTCGCATTTTTGATAGCCGGCGGTGAGCACCGCACGGCCGTAGGTAGACGGTTCGTGTTGCCAGGGCGTCAGGCAGCCATAGCGTTCGCGCGCGATCCTGGCTGCCTGGGGATCGATCCGGTCGAGATAGTCGAGGACCGCGCCGATGGAACCGCTCATATTGTAGATGTCGAGGCCGTAGAACCCTGCTTGCTCTGAAGGCTCTAGCTTCTCGTTGTGACGGCGCATCCAGTCGGTGAAGGCCGCGACATCGGTGTTGCGCCACATCCACGTCGGAAATCGCTGGAATGGCGCGCCGGCACCGGTTCGCGGCCGACGACGGCGAACATAGCGGTCGATCGCCGCCGCGTCGGGCCAGTCCGCCTCGACCGCGACGATGGTGAAGCCGTGGCGTTCGATGAGCCCGCGGGTGATTGCCGCGCGCGCCCTGTAGAATTCGGACGTGCCATGGCTTGCCTCGCCAAGCAGAACAATGCGCCGGTCGGCGAACCGATCGAACAATGCGCCGAAGGCCGGATCATCGAAATCGGGCAGGGGTTCGGCCGCGGCGGCGATCATGTCAGGCAGGCTGATCGGATGCGGATGTCGAAGCGGACGACCGAGCTTGGTGACCGTGCCGCTTTCCGACCAACCCTGCTCGCCGATCAGAGGGACGAAGCGCACGCCGCCGAAATCCTCCTCGCTGTAGGTTGCGGCACCTGTCCGGGTGACTTTGAGCAGACGTTGCAAATCGGGGTCGTCGCCGACCGGAATGACGAGCCTGCCGCCGACATCGAGTTGCTCCTGAAGGGCGAGCGGTGCGCCGGGACCGCTGGCTGTCACCACGATGGCATCGAACGGCGCCGCCTGCGGCCAGCCCTTGGTGCCATCGCCTGTCCGAACCTCGATGTTTTGGTAGCCGAGTTTTTCAAACCGCCGCTTCGCGGTTTCGGCCAAACCGGGATGACGCTCTATCGTGTAGACCTGTTCGACGATCCGGCTCATCACCGCGGCCGCGTACCCCGAGCCGGTGCCAATTTCGAGCACATGGTCACCCGGTTTGACATCCGCCATCTCGATCATGAACGCGACGATGTAGGGTTGCGATATGGTCTGGCCGTCGGCGATCGGCAGCGGCGTGTCTTCATAAGCAAATTCCTCGAAGCCGGGTTCGACGAAGGCCTCGCGTGGAACTTCGCGCATAGCCTGCAGAATCTCACGGTCATGGATGCCGCGCCGGCCGACATGGATTTTGACCATTCGATCACGGGCACGAGGAAGATCGAGCATCTTTTAGCTCCCCTTTGGTGCAACGCTTCGAGGCGATCCTTCGCGGTACCTGCCTTGAGCCTGCCTTCGCGATTCCAGTTTCTAACCGCCAGAAGACTTCAAGGTTCCCGACTATCTGCGGACAGAGCCGTGTGCCCGCCGGGATAGCGTCCGGTCTCTTGGCTGCGCGGGTCGCGACGCCGCCCCGGACGGCGGCAGTCGGGGGTTGCTCAAGCGCAAAGATGCCCCAGTTATCACCAGCGAACCGAAGCTGGAGATGTCGATGAACGACAAGGCAGCCGCGACGCCGCAGGCTATCGGCCACGAACGGATCGACCTCTTGGACCGTTACTGGCGCGCCGCGAATTATATCTCGGTCGGCCAGATCTACCTGCTCGACAATCCGCTGTTGCGCGAACCGTTGAAGGCCGAACATGTCAAGCCGCGGCTGCTTGGACATTGGGGCACGACGCCGGGGCTGAATTTTCTCTACCTGCATATGAACCGCGTTATCCGCGAAAGCGACCTTGATGTTCTGTTTATCTGCGGCCCGGGCCATGGCGGTCCCGCAATGGTTGCCAACACCTGGCTCGAGGGCACCTATAGCGAGATCTATCCCGATATCGGGCAGGGCGAAGACGGCCTCAGGAAACTGTTCCGGCAGTTTTCCTTCCCCGGCGGCGTGCCAAGCCATGCCGCGCCCGAGACGCCCGGCTCAATCCATGAGGGCGGTGAACTGGGATATGCCTTGGTCCATGCCTTCGGTGCGGCCTTCGACAATCCGGACCTGGTGGTTGCCTGCGTCGTTGGTGACGGCGAAGCCGAGACCGGTCCGCTCGCGGCGGCGTGGCATTCCAACAAGTTCCTGAACCCGATGTCGGACGGCGCCGTCCTGCCGATCCTGCATCTCAACGGCTACAAGATCGCCAGCCCAACGATCCTCGGCCGCATGGACGACCAGGAATTGCGAAAGCTTTTCGCCGGCTATGGCTACGAACCGTTCTTCGTCGAAGGCCACGAGCCGCTTTCCATGCACCAGTCGATGGCCGCGACGCTCGACACGGTGCTCGATCGCATCCGGTCCATTCAGGAGCAGGCACGGGCTCCGGGATGGCATGGTCAACGCCCGCAATGGCCGATGATCGTGCTGCGCAGCCCCAAGGGGTGGACAGGTCCCAAGGAGGTCGATGGCGAGAAGGTTGAGGGTTTCTGGCGCTCGCATCAAGTGCCGGTGTCGAACGCACGCGGAAATGAGGACCACCGCACGATCCTCGAAAACTGGATGCGAAGCTACAAACCGGAAGAGCTGTTCGATGAAAGCGGACACCTGTTGCCAGAGCTAGCGGCACTTGCCCCAACAGGGACAAAGCGCATGGGTGCAAGCCCGTACGCGAATGGCGGACTGCTGAAGCGCGATCTTGTGCTTCCAGACTGGAAAAGCCTGGGGCTGGAAGTGCCGCGTCCAGGTGGCGTTATCGCTGAAGCGACGCGGATTTGCGGAAGCTATCTTCGCGAGGTGTTCCGCCTCAATGCCGAGGCGCGGAATTTTCGCCTGATGGGGCCGGACGAGACGTCATCCAACCGCCTCGATGAGGTGTTCGAAGTTACCGATCGGACCTGGATGCAGCGCATCGAACCCTACGACGTCCATCTTTCCCGTGACGGACGTGTCATGGAAGTGCTCAGTGAGCATCTTTGCCAAGGGTGGCTCGAAGGCTATCTGCTCACCGGCCGGCACGGCCTGTTCTCCTGCTATGAAGCCTTCATCCACATTGTCGATTCGATGGTCAACCAGCATGCCAAATGGCTGAAGACCTCCGGCGAGCTTGCCTGGCGCAAGCCGATCGCCTCGCTCAATTACCTTTTGACCTCCCATGTCTGGCGGCAGGACCACAATGGTTTCAGCCATCAGGATCCGGGCTTTGCCGATCTGGTCGCCAACAAGAAGGCCGATACGGTAAGGCTCTATTTTCCGCCGGACGCCAACACCCTGCTGTGGATCACCGATCATTGCCTGAGAACCTATAACCGCATCAATGTCATTACCGCCGGCAAGCAGCCGGCACCGCAATGGCTGTCCATTGAAGAAGCCGAAGCGCATTGCAAGGCGGGGGCGGGCATCTGGGAATGGGCCGGTACGGTTGCTCAGGGCGAGGAGCCCGATGTGGTCATGGCCTGCGCCGGCGATGTGCCGACGCTAGAGACACTTGCTGCGACCGACATTCTGCGCTCCGCAATCCCCGACCTGAAAATCCGCGTCGTCAATGTTGTCGACCTGATGACGCTGCAGTCGAACACGGAGCACCCGCACGGCCTTGCCGATGGAGACTTCGACGCGTTGTTCACGAAGACACGGCCTGTCATCTTCGCCTATCACGGCTATCCCTATCTCATTCATCGCCTGACCTACCGTCGCGCCAACCATGACAACATGCATGTGCATGGCTTCCGCGAGGAGGGCACCACGACGACGCCGTTCGACATGGTGGTGCTCAATGAACTCGATCGCTACCACCTCGCGCTCGCCGCCATCGAACGCGTGCCGGGACTGGCCGAAAGGGCCGAAGGGCTTGCGGGCGAACTCCACGACCGGCTGGTGAAGCACAGGGCCTATGTCCGCGAGCACGGCGAAGACATGCCCGAAATCCAGGAATGGAGCTGGCCCGGCAAAAGCGCGGCAAAGGCGCGCCGATGACCCGCCGGTCGATCCTGGCGCTGAATGCCGGTTCGTCCAGCATAAAGTTCGCGCTTTACGATATTGCCTCGTCGCAGGATCTGCAGCTCGTTTCACGCGGCACGTTGGACTTGGGCGACACACCCACACTCCGCGCAAAAGCGGCCAACGGAACGGTGCAGTGCGAGCGGCAGCTCGCCGCCGACAAGCCGCGTGATGCGGCCATAGGCGAGATGCTGAATTGGGTGCAGAGCGAAATTGGCGAAAGAAACCTGCTCTGCGCCGGCCATCGCGTCGTGCATGGCGGAAGCGAATTCATCGAACCTGTCCGTCTGACCCCAGACATCATCGACGCCATCGACAGGTTGACGCCGCTTGCTCCGCTGCATCAGCCTCGCAGTCTCGCGCCGGTCCGCGCGATAGCTACCTTGCAACCGGACTTGCCACAGGTTGGCTGTTTCGACACCGCTTTCCACCAGACGATCGATCCGCTCGTGCGGCGCTTCGCCCTTCCGCGCCAGTATGAAGGGCAAGGCTTGCGCCGCTACGGGTTTCACGGTCTCTCCTATGAATACATCGCCGGGCGACTCAGCGGGATATCGCCAACTCTTGCGACGAAACGCACCATCGTCGCCCATCTCGGCAATGGTGCCAGCCTTTGCGCTTTGCAGCAGGGCAAGAGCATCGATACGACGATGGGGTTTTCGGCGCTGGATGGCCTCGTCATGGGCACGCGGTGCGGCGCCATCGATCCCGGCGTGCTGTTGTACTTCCTGCTGGAAAGAGGCATCGCGGCTGAGGAACTGCAGACAATCCTCTACGAGAAGTCGGGACTGCTCGGCGTATCCGGTATTTCGGGCGACATGAGGACGCTGGAAGCGAGCAATGATCCTCGCGCTCATGAGGCGATGGCGCTTTTCGCCTTTCGCGCCGCGAGAGAGGCCGCGGCGCTTGCAAACACGATGGGTGGTCTTGAATGCCTCGTGTTCACCGCCGGCATCGGCGAACGGTCCGCGTCTATCCGCAACGCCATATGCGAAAAATTGACCTGGCTTGGCGTGGTGCTTGAAGAACACGCCAACGACACCCACGCCGAAATCATCAGTCGGTCGGAGAGCAAGGTGGAGGTGCGCGTGATTGCGACCGATGAGGAAAGTGTCGTTGCACGTCACAGCCGCAAGGTGATGCAAGCCTGAAGGCTCGCCATCGGCATCTGAAGTCGGCTGTCGGTTCGGCCCGACAAAAGCGCGGGCAAGGGTATTCCCTGTACGAAAATTACCAAGCGAGCGGTCGGGGGAACCAACTGCCCATGGAAATATTGTGCGAGCAATCCCGGCTAACCCCGAGACCGTCGGCACGATGATCAGGCCGACAGCCTTACTTCAGGCTTTGGCTGAGGAATCCATGTTTACGGACGACGTTGCGGTGAGGCGCCTGAAAATCCTGGTCGAGCAATATGTCGAGACACGCAAGAAGCGCCACGATGTGATCTCTACAGCCAACGCCGGAACCGCAATCCGAGAGGTGATGCCAAGTTGCCCGCTTTCGGGAAAGGCCTTCGATGATCTGATTGCGGCCTGCGCCATAGAGCATGGCCTCGCCGTGCTCTTCGACAATCCGGGTATATCAGGCACTGAAATCTGAGGCTGGCGCTTCCGAGGCCACCATCGCGATGAGCAGGAGTTCAGTCGGCATGTCCAGATACTTTTTCGACCTTCGAGATGAGAGCGGAAGCTTGCAGGAGGATCCGGAGGGCCAGGAATTTCCTGATCTCGCGAGCGCCGAGGAAAACGCGATGGCGTCGGCGAAGGAAATCCTCGCCGAAGAGCTGCTGCATGGCAAGCCGCTGCGTACCGGATTGGCCTTCGAGATTTTTGACGAGAACCGCAACCTGGTGCTGCGCTTCCCCTTTGCGCTCGCGGCCGAAAAGGCCGGGGCACCCCCTTAATACCGAATTGCCTGGCGGCCGATCGCTTGCAGGGTCATACAGGTCGGGCGTCAATGCGGATCCTATCCTTCCGCCTTGAAGTTTCTGGCTTCTTTCTCGACCTTGGGGCTGTCCTTGCCATGCTTTCGCATGAGCTCCTTGGCCTGCTTGGGTGAGACGTCGGTGGTCTCTGCCAAGCGCAGCGCCTTCTTGTCCTTGCTTTCGGTCTTCTGCTTCTTGGCCGTCATGGCTCTTGAACTCCCTTGAAGCCCTGTTCCGATCGATCTTTGCCGGTGCCAACGCCCGACCATATCCAGATGAACTGTCGTTGCCTGGTTTGCTTCGACGAGACGTCAACGAGACGATGCCGGTCAGGTTCCGTGCATCGCCTGCTCATGGCTGAACTTGTCACGCCACGCGGCGGTATCGATGGCGATCTCGGATGAATTCATTGAAGAAGCGGCCTTTTGAGGAGGCTTTGGTGAAAGCGGCATAAGTTGCCGGCGCAACACCCTCATAATCGTAACGTCTGCCGCTCGGCACAAACCAGACCGAGAGGATCTTGGTGGCGGGATCGTATTGTGTGTTTTGGATCACGGTCGATGGCATGGTGGCACCCGACGGGTCTGCCCGAATAACCCGCTAGCGGTAGTCAGGTTCCGCCGATGCCCTCGCGGCTCGCACCGCGACTACCGGTCGCGCGGGTTGCCGAACGTCGGGTCGCGCTTCCTCGAATATCGGTCGATGCGTGGCAGGCTGTCATCAAACTCGATGCACGGTAGCCTCAGGTCCCAATAGGCATGGGCTTGCGGCCGAAAACCTTCAGGTTTGTCGAGGAAGCCGATGGTCACATAGAACTCGTCCGGCAGGCCTTCGTCGCTATAGCCTATCGAGCTTCCACAGTCTGGGCAGAACGTGCGGGTGACGCCTGGCGTTTTGGAAAAGGCCTTCGGAGTTCCCCTAAGAAGCTGAAATTGCTTCGGCCGGTAACCGACCCAGATCGTCAGCGGACTTCCGATGGCCCGGCGACAATCGTCGTCGTGATCGTAGCATATCCAGAAAGGCTCTCCATCCACGGCTGCCGCGATCCGTCCGCAGAAGCAGGCTCCGGTCTCGCGCCGCATCGTCTGTCCATCCTGTCGCGCCCAAGGGACGTTCAGAGAGCGGCCGAACGGCCGCTCCCATTCAAGGTGAAGTCGCTGAAATCATGCATCGTGATGCTCGGGCATGCTCTTGAGCTGATCCTTGGTCCAGTTCGTCACCGCGTGAACGTCGCCGTCTTCATCGCGCATGAATTCCAACTGGCTCGCGGGAACGGCCACTGGCTTGGCGCCTATGCCGAGGAAGCCGCCGACATCGATGACGACCTGACTGGCGGCTCCAGAGCCGTGGACATGCGAAACGCTGCCGACCTTGTTGTCGTCCGCGTCGTAAATCGTGGCGTCTTCGAGAATGTCTGGCGTCAGTTCGGTGCTTGTGAGGCGTACGTGGTTGGTGTGATCCATCGTTCGAGACTCCTGTTGGGTGGAATATCTGAACCTCTCAGCCGAGCAATCGTTCCGAACAATTTCGGGGGCGACGGACGGACGACGCAAGGATGCAAGAACCCTCAAAATCAGCCTCGGCCCGAATTGACTCGCAAAGCTCCGTACGGAAGCGTACAAAGGAAAATCGTCAGCAGCACAGTTGGGCGCTGACGCTTGGGAGTGACCATCGCTCTTGCCCATCACGAGGCATGGCCTTGCATGGCGAGGAGCCCGAGCACCCCGGTCTGCCACTGGACGCGATAACCGCGCTGGCGCGGGATACAGGCGCCATTGAACAGCAGATACGTGAAATCATATCGCTCCTCGGGTTCGATCGCGCCTCTATCCTGCGGGAGGCTCGTTTGCTGGCGAAAGATGGTCAGCCAGCAAGGCCTTCGAGTCTTCAGCAGTAACTGTCGGTTTCATACCAACACGCCGGCCCGTCTAGTGCTGCGCGAGACGAGGTCTATGGTTCGTTACCGTCCGCTCGTTAGACGGGCGCGGCCGGCTAAGAGATCCCAGTGCTCTTGCCCAAGGGAAAAGAGTCTCGTGGATTACCAGATACTGCAAGCCAAGAGCGAATTGCTTCGCCGCATGAGCGCGGACGACTTCGCGCGGTTAAGGCCGCATCTGGCGAGCGTTTTCCTGGACTTGCGCGCGCCACTGGAGACTGCGGGGCAGAAGATCGAAGCCGTCTATTTTCTGGAAAGCGGACTGGCATCGGTGGTGGCCAGGACTTCGGCGGCGACCGAAGCGGAAGTCGGAATCATCGGGTTCGAAGGAATGACCGGTTCGGCCCTGATCATGGGGGACGACCAGGCGAACTTTGATTGCTACGTCCAGTCGACATGCGAGGCCCTCCGGGTAGAGGCTGCCCCATTCGTCGAAGCCCTGGAGAACAGCCCTACGTTGCGGTCGTTCCTGTTGCGCTATGTCCAATATTTCCACGTTCAGACAAGCTACACGGCATCGATCAACGCACGGCAGAGCCTGGAAGTCCGGCTGGCGAGATGGCTTTTGATGTGCAGCGACCGCACTGTCGGAGACAGGCTTATGATAACCCATGAATTTCTGTCCATCATGCTTGGTGTCAGGCGTCCGGGGGTTACCGTGGGTCTGCAGATGATCGAGAGTTATGGTTATATCCGAGCGCGCCGCGGAGAGATCACGATCCGCGATCGAGACGGTCTCGTGACGTTGGCGCGAGGCTCTTACGGTCCACCTGAAACCCAGTACCGCCGGCTGATCGGAGATTTGGGCTCGAAGCATGCCGCGAGGCAGGAGCGGCCTCTCGCTTGAGCGCCGGGGCCAACAGAGGCTTCTCCGCCACTGAACCGCCAGGAAGACATTTCGAGTGGCCGACGCGATGATGCCGGTGAGACACCGTTGCCCAAACCCGCGCCGGCCACTGCGGCATGTTTTGGGGATGCCGCGTTGCCAATTTAGTTGCTGACAAGCAACTGGCAACGAGGGCTCACGGTTTGGTAAGAACCGTACGTACATACACGCAACCTCCCTCGATCGCATTCAAGGCCTGCCTGCGGAATCCTAGGTTGAATACAGCACCCGATAACTCCGAATTGACAGGCTTTGTCCGGTCGGCGCGGTGATGTCCGCGGGTAGGGTGCAGATTTGCTGGCCAGGTTCCGATATTGCCAGGCGGGCTGGCCTTCACCATCTAGCTGGGATGTCGACACCCACATCGAAAACACCCGGCTCATCCAGGCTTCAGCACGATCTCTTTGGTGCTGCCGACGACCTGCCGGACGGTTTCCTCTACCAGCCCGAGTTGATCGCGGCGCAAGAAGAAGCGGAACTCGCCCGGCGCCTCGAAGGCCTGCCTTTCGAGGCGTTCGATTTCCATGGCCATCTGGCAAACCGGCGCGTGGTCGGTTTTGGCCTGCGCTACGACTACGACAGGCGTCAGGTCGTCGAGGCGCCGCCGATCCCTGACTTCCTACTGGCCCTGCGCGACAAGATCGCGGTGCTGGCAGGCAGGCCCGCCGACGCCTTCGCGCAAGTGTTGATCAATGAATACCGGCCTGGCGCCGGCATTGGCTGGCATCGAGACAAGCCTCATTTCGAAGACGTTGCGGGTGTTTCGTTGCTGGCGCCTTGCAGTTTTCGGCTCCGGCGGAAGAATGGCACCAAGTGGGATCGCCGCACCATCGTCGTCGAACCAAGGTCGGCGTATCTCATGACCGGAGCATCGCGCACGGAATGGGAGCATAGCATTCCGCCAGTTGACCTGCATCGATACTCGATCACCTTGCGGACATTGCGCGCCAACTCCGCATGAGCATCGCGCGCCGAGCCGTTCTGAGGCATCGCCAGCGCCATCACGAGTTCTTGAACGCAAACGGTTCCGGGAACCTCCCAACCACAAGTTGGTTTGGAGGACAGGTACAGCTTCAAAGGTGGAGAATGCCCATGGCCCGTGCCCGCTCAGTGTTGGTGGCCGCCAGGCGTCCGTTCCATAAAACGCCGATGGCAGTCGCAAATGCATGTTTCGTCGGCACATTGCTGACCGACGTTGCCTATTGGCGAGGCGCTGAAATGATGTGGGCCGTTTTTCCGCCTGGCTGCTGCTTGCTGGCCTGGTTGTGGGCGTGCTCGCGGTTCTTGCAGCACTGGTGGATTTGTTTACCGGCCGGCTTTCCGGTGAAGCCGGGCGTGTATGGCCATATCTCCTCGGCAGCCTCGTCGTGCTCGTCGTGTCTCTCTTCAACGCACTGGTGCACAGCCGTGATGCCTGGACCTCGGTCGTGCCGACGGGGCTCATCCTGTCCGCCGTCGCCGTGATCGTTATTCTCTTGGTGGGCCTGCTGGGATGGAGTTCCGGCCGCACTCAGGTGGAGGTGGTCGAATGAATGTCTCGGCCAGGCATATCAGGCGTATCGCGAGCCTCGGTCTGCTGTGTGGATCAATTTTGGCGCTGCCGCATGCAGCGATAACGAACCGGATCCCACCGATCAGGTCGGAGCGAACCCGACGCTGCCTGAACCGATCCAGTATCTGGTGCCGCCGATGCATGTCGCGTCCGTCATCGGTTGGAAACAGGAGGAAAGGCCGACGGTCGCCAAGGGTTTGCAAATCCAGGCCTTCGCCAAGGGCTTAAAGCATCCGCGCTCGCTTTACAAATTGCCGAATGGTGACGTTCTGGTGGTCGAGTCCGTGGCGCCGCCCGGTGCGGCGATCAAGCGGCCGAAAGACCTGGTCATGGGCTGAATCGAGTCCATGGCGACGTCAGGCGGCGGCACCGAAGGAAGCAACCGTATCACCCTGCTGCGCGATACCAACGGCGATGGTGTGCCCGATGTCCAGGAGGTCTTCCTCGATCATCTCAATTCGCCCTTTGGCGTGGCCCTGGTCGGCAACGATCTCTACGTCGCCAACACCGACGCCATTGTGCGTTACCCCTACATGTCGGGCGACACCAAGATCACCGCCCCGGGCACAGTGCTGACGCCGTTGCCCGGCGGGCCCATCGATCATCACTGGACAAAGTCTCTCGTGGTCAGCCCCGACGGGTCTCTGCTTTATGTCGGCATCGGATCCAACAGCAACATCACCGAGAACGGCATCCAGGCAGAAAAGGACCGGGCCGCGATATGGGAAGTCGACAGGGCCACTGGCCGATATCGTATTTTCGCGAGCGGCCTGCGCAATCCCAACGGGCTGGGCTGGGAACCGCAGAGCGGCGCGCTGTGGGCTGTGATCAACGAGCGCGACGAGCTCGGGCCTAACCTGGTTCCCGACTATATGACCTCGGTCAAGGACGGCGCGTTCTATGGTTGGCCGTACAGCTACTATGGTCAGCATGTCGACCCGCGCGTGATGCCGCAGCGGCCGGACCTTGTCGCCAAGGCGATCCCTCCCGACTATGCCTTGAGTTCCCACGTCGCACCGCTGGGCTTAGCGTTCTACACTGGAACCAACCTGCCGGACCCGTATCGCAATGGCGCCTTTGTTGGCGAGCATGGCAGCTGGAACCGCAAGACCTTCAACGGTTACAAGGTCGTGTTCGTGCCGTTCAAGGACGGTCATCCAGATGGCAAGCCGCAGGATGTCGTCACCGGTTTCCTCGATAAGGACAACAAGGCACACGGGCGGCCCGTCGGCGTTGCCGTCGACAAATCGGGCGCGTTGCTGATCGCCGACGATGTCGGAAACACGGTCTGGCGCGTAACTTCCGCGAGTCAGTAGGCACCTGCATAAACGCGGATCGCTTCACCTATCTCGGTGCAAATTCCACCAGCGCCTTGACGAATTCTGCCGGTGCCTCGATCGGCAGGAATTCGCCGCAGTTGACGATCACGCGACCTTGCAGGTCCTTTGCTCCAGACAGCCTCAAACCTTCGAGGTAGTCGTCGATCGATCCGAAATCCGCGTCGCCGCGGATATAGAGGATCGGAATTTCGATGCGCGCGGGTACTGCATTGACCTTGGCATCCTCCTTGAACGCGCGATACCAATCAAAGCCGGCCTTAAGTGCCTCCGGCCTCGAATAGGCCTCCGCAAAAGTCTCCCGCATTTCATTGGTCAACGCATCGGGATGTCCGGCGAGCAGATCGAAGAAGAAATCGAAGTAGGCGCGCTGGTGGCCTGTCACCAGCAACTCCGGCAGTTCGGGCACCGCATGGAACGCAAAATGCCAGATGTCCGGGTTTGCCACTATCTTCGTCCAGGGATGAAGGCCGGGGATAACCGTATTCATCGGCACCGCACCAACGATGCGATCGCCATGATGGCGAGCAGCGGCGAAGGCAATCATGCCGCCCACATCAAAGCCTGCAACGACGATGGATTTGGCCCCAAGCGTCTCGGCGGCTGAAATCACGATATCGGCAAGAACCTTCTTTTCCGCCGACGGCGGCGTGCCACGCGATTCACCGATCTCCGGAAGATCGAAAGCCAGCGTAAAGTATCGTGCGCCGAGTTCATCGATCACACCCTCATAGATTTTCCGGGAATGGGGCCAGCCGTGCAGAAGGATCAAGGCCGGTCGGCCCGGATCGCCGGCCATGGATACCGCCAGCCGCATATTGCCTGCTTCGAGGGTCCGGACGAGCATCGTCTATCCATTCTCGGGAACTCAGGAGAAAACGATGAGCGAACGAATAGGTTGCCCGACCGGTTCCGCCGGCGTCGCTGCTCACCGCCGCCCGTTCTCCAGCAGTGGCCAGTGCTCAAAGAACCCAGCCTGCTCGCTCAGCCGGCTGGACCGTCACCCGGCGGGAGGAGGGGGCCACTCTCGCCACCGGCCTGTTGGTCCGCTTGGCGGAACAAGCATTTAATCCTGACGTTAAAATGCCGAGCGGTCCCGCAACGGGCGAATGGGCTGTCGCGAAGTCGTCGCGGCGATTTGCAATTAGGACAATGCAGGGAGATCCAGATGCCGCTTACGGCCTTCGCACTCAATTGCTCGCTCAAAGCTTCGAACGACAGGGAAAAATCCTCCACCGATCGGTTGCTCGCCGATGTCCTGACGGCGCTGATGCAATACGAGGTGAAGGGCGAGATCGTGCGTGCGCTCAGCCACGATATCAAGCCCGGCGTGCTCTCCGACATGGGCGAGGGCGACGATTGGCCGAAACTCAGGAAGAAAATACTGGCGGCCGACATTTTCGTGCTCGGGCTCCCGATCTGGCTTGGCCAGCCCTCGAGTGTGGCCAAGCGCGTCCTGGAGCGGATGGATGCGTTTCTCGATGAGACCGATGACAGAGGGCGCATGCCGGCAGCAGGAAAGGTGGCCTTGGTAGCCATCGTCGGCAATGAGGACGGTGCGCATCACTGCCACGCGGAATGCTTTCAGTCACTGAACGATGTTGGCTTCACCATCCCGGCCAATGGCGGGGTCTATTGGGTTGGCGAGGCCATGCAGGAGGTCAACTACGTCGACCTGCCGGCAACTCCGGAAAAAGTCTCGGGTGCGATCGAAATGGCAGCCTCAAACGCCGCCCATCTCGCTGGATTGCTGAAAGAGCGGGACTACTCGGGCGTCTCGGGGTGACCTTTGTTCGCCTAAACACTACCTTAGCAGCGTCGATGAGGTCTCAGTCGGGAACAGGAAGGCTTGTAGCGAGTTCATATTCTCATCAGCCGGCGATCGCCGCTCCGTCTATACGGCGCGAAGCCGCAAACAGGAGAGCAAGTCATGGGTCTCGGCACGATTCTTATCATTATTCTGGTCATTGCATTGCTTGGCGGTTTTAGTGGTCTTGGCGGCGGGCCTTTCTACGGCACCGGTTACTATGGCGGCGGCGGTCTCGGTCTGCTGCTGCTTGTAGTCATTATCTTAGTCGTGCTCGGGCGTCTCTAGCCGAGTCCGCGATGCGGGTGGCAGAATGTATCACCTGCCGCTTGCGGTCCTTCTGGGTTGCTTTGAATCCATAGCAGTCCAGCAATGACGGTCCGCCCTCTAGAGGGCGGACCACTCGTTGGAGATGTTAGGTCAAAATCAGGACGATCTTGAACGTATCCGGATCAACGATGACGATCCGGCCGTCCGCAAGCACGAAATACTCGTAACTTTCGTAAGCGGGAACGATCTTGACGATACGAGCCGGCAAACGATGCAGCCTGACCTTCTGCCGTGGGACTTCGACGCCGACGGTGATGTCAAAATCGACATTGGACACAGGCTCGACCTTCGTCTCCCGGATGATCTGAGTGACCTGGGTTTTCTGCTCCACCGTCACGTTGTTGATGGAACCGGTCGACGTCGTATCCTGTGTCGAGGCCTTGCCCTGAGCCTGCTCGTCGGTCTGCATCTTGGTCTTGTCCCGAGCCTGCTGGTCGGTGGTGGTGCCAGCCTTGCCCTGAGCCTGCTCGTCGGTCTGCATCTTGGTCTTGTCCTGAGCCTGCTGGTCGGTGGTGGTGCCGGCCTTGCCCTGCGCCTGCTCGTCGGTCTTCAGCTTGGTCTTGTCCTGAGCCTGCTGGTCGGTGGTGCCGGCTTTGCCCTGCGCCTGCTCGTCGGTCTTCAGCTTGGTCTTGTCCTGAGCCTGTTGGTCGGTGGAGGTGCCGGCCTTGCCCTGCGCCTGCTCGTCGGTCTTCAGCTTGGCTTTGCCCTGGGCCTGCTCGCCCATCTTGGAACCGCCCTGGCAGTCAGCCTGCCCGGAAGCGCAATTGGCGTCTGCGCCAGATTGGCTTTCGGGCTGTTGTGTCTGAGCCATTGCCGTTCCACAGCCGAGCCCGATCGCCAGCATGCTGGTAATGAGAACATGTTTCATGGGGAAATCTCCCTGGGTAAGGTTCGTCCCTTCAGTGCGTAGAACCAGAACCCAAAAAAAATGTTCCGAGATAGT
Source organism: Mesorhizobium sp. M0715 (assembly GCF_040320355.1). NCBI lineage: Bacteria > Pseudomonadati > Pseudomonadota > Alphaproteobacteria > Hyphomicrobiales > Phyllobacteriaceae > Mesorhizobium > Mesorhizobium sp. M0715. The sequence goes on from NZ_JAMYPL010000009.1 coordinate 141,702, forward strand.
TGAGTGAGGTCTAAAAAAACGACCTCACTCGGGACCATATGATCGCGGGCGGAAGCCGTCGTTAAAATGATCTTTTCAACCTTGCCGATTGCCCTAGCTCTCTCCTGAGAGGAGGCCGGATATGGCAATTTATAGTCTGAGGGTGGTCAGCTTCATTTTCGTGGCACTGGCTTTCGTTCCGGCCGCCGCGCATCTCTTCGCGATGTTCAACAAGATGAAGCTCGACGGGCCAAACTATCTGGCTGCGCAGCGCGCCTATGATGGATGGAGCCTGTTCGGAATCGTGGTGCTGGGAGCATTGCTCTCTACGGCCGCCCTGGCGATCCTGCTCTACCGAGCGAGTGCATCTTTCGGCTTGGTTGTCGTCGCCTTTCTCAGCATCGGCGCCACGCAATTTGCCTTCTGGACGCTGACCTACCCAATCAATCAGGCGACCCGGAACTGGACTGTCCTGCCTGAAAACTGGGAGCTGCTGCGGCGCCAATGGGAGTATTCACATGCCATCGCCGCCGGCCTCAATGCCTTGGCGTTGCTTGTGCTTTTCCTATCGGCGCTTCGGGCTGCGGTGCGTTGAACGACCACGTCTTCACCAGCACGGCCGCCGAGCGGGCAGGAACCCCAATGAAGCGAAATCATTGACCCGCCCGATGTTTCCAGCGTGGCCCGAAAATGAAGCGGTACTATTTCGATCTTCAAAACGGTGACGGCGCGGTACCCGACGATGACGGGCAGCTGTTCGAATCCCGGGAACAAGCCAGAGCGGAAGCAATTCGTATTTTGCAGGATGTTGCCCAAGACGAAATGCCCGACTGCGATTTCGTCAAGGTAACCGTCAAAGTACGCGATGAGATCGGTGCGCAGATGTTTGAGGCATCGCTTGTTCTGACCTCCGGATGGAGCGCGTGATGCCGCAGTGCTAGCGGCGATACCGCACCGGGATTTGCACGACGTTCTCCGATCCAGGCAGATCAAAGGCCATGGCCAGTTGACGTACGGAGGCCATCTCCACGATCAGTTCTTCGATCGAAAAATCCGGCAGGCCGGTCTTCACCCTCTGCCTCACCTTGGCCGCAAGTTCATGAACCCGCACCGGGACGAAAAGCGGGCTGTCGTCCAGCAGCTTGCTGATTTCGATGACCACATCGGCGTCGATGTCTTTCGGCAATTCCCGCATGGGCGTCACCTCCTCTCGAAGCAACAGCCCGTCATGTCGATGCGACGGGCGATCAGGCGTTGAGCGCCGGGCAAGGGGTCGGAGAGGGACGTGCTCGGCGCTGGCCGATAGCCAGATTCATAAAGCTGCGGGCATCGGTGTGTCACGAAAAAATATCGGTACGAAAATTACCAAGCGGCTCATCCCACGCAATCCAAAAGCGCCTTCCCCGAAATCGCGACTCCGGCAGCGCTGTTCCCGACAGAGGAGGAACAAAAAATATAGGGAGGAACAAAAAATATGGCCCGGAATTGAGACTGACGAATTGGAGGATCTAGCCATGGACAGCAGGGAAGAAAAGATCAAACGGCGAGCCCATGAAATTTGGGAGCAAGAGGGCCGGCCGGCTGGCCGCGAGCAGGAGCACTGGGACCAGGCCGTGCAGGAGATCGAGGCTGAGGGTTCGGAGACTGAACGTGGCCCGGTTTTGCCTGATCCGACAGTTGCAGCCGATTCCAATAGCTCAAAGCGTTGATCGTCAAATCCATGGCGTCTTGAGAGTACGATCAGGCAACCAAATTGGTGGAACCTCGTTTGCCGGACAGCAACCAGAGGAGGTTTCGATGAAGAGGTTCTTTTTACTCCTGGTCCTGGCCGCCGTCCTTGCGCTCGGCGCCTGCGACAACAATATCGAGCCGATGAAAGCCAACACCGGCACCATCAACAAGAACCCACAGATTGACCAGGCCGCCAGACCAGAGTCCACGACTGGTGGTGATCAGCCAGCCACTGTGCCTCAGGGCAAATGAACTCGGTCTCACATTGCGACACACCTCTGCTGCGCGTCGCCTATCTCGATGGTGGACCGCGAGACGGCGCCCCGGTTATCCTGCTGCATGGCTGGCCCGACGACGCGACGACATACGCTCGCATTTCGCCAGCCCTTCATGAAGCTGGCTTTCGGACGTTTTCGCCTTGGCTGCGAGGCTTTGGGCCGACATCGTTCCTGTCAGAAGAAACCATGCGCTCGGGCGAGATTGCCGCGATGGCGCAGGATGTGCTGGATTTTGCCGATGCGCTTGGCCTCAGCCGCTTTGCGGTTGTCGGACACGATTGGGGCGCCCGGATATCCTATCTGCTCGCGTCGGTTTTCCCGGACCGCATCAAGTGCTGTGCTGCGCTGTCGCTCGGCTGGCAACCAGGCAAACCAGCAACGCCGGCGCCCGGACAAGCGAAAGCATTTTGGTATCAATGGTTCATGGCGACGGCCCGGGGCGCTGAGTTCGTACGAAACAATGGCAAGAAATTCGCCAGATACCAGTGGGATAGCTGGGGCCCATTAGGCTGGTTCGACGACGCTATTTTCGATGGTGTCGCGAGTTCGTTCGAAAATCCTGATGGGCGGATGTGACGTTGCATTCCTATCGGGTCAGATGGGAAGAGGCCGAGCCCGATCCACGCTATGCCGAACTCGCCCGCCGGCAAGCAGCGGTCAAGATCATCACGGTGCCAATCCTGACGCTTCATGGTGGCGACGACCGCGTTGTGTTTGCCCAGTCCTCAGAGGGGCTCGAAAAGCATTTCCCCGCGTTCTACAGGCGGGTGGTGCTGGATGGCATCGGACACTTCCCGACGCGTGAGGCTTCTTATCAGGTTTCGCGATTGTTGGCTGCGTTTCTCGATAGCCATGGCAAGCGCTGAAGTGGGGTCGTCATTCGACCTCATAGTACAGACCGGAACCTGACGCATCGCCGTGCATTTCGTCTCCATGCATGACGAACCGAAATGCGGTCTCGCAATCAATCGGCAGCCAGGGAGAATTTGAATGCAAGCTTCAGGCGCAATCTCAACACACCATGCTGGCCAACTGGCCATAGAACCGTTTGCCGGCACGGTGACGGTACGATTTTCCGACGCCATAGTCGCTGCCACGGAACGGGCGAAAGTGCTTCAGGAAGAAGGACATGAGCCCGTGTTCTACATCCCTTTCGAAGACATCTATTTCGACCTTTTCGAAAAGACGAACACCACCAGCCGCTCCCCTTTGAAAGGCACCGCGAGCTACTGGCGCGTCCATGCGGTGGGCAGCTCGGCTGACGATGTCATGTGGGCATACGAGACGCCTGAAACCGCGGCGCGGCCCATTGCACGTCATGGTGCATTCGATCCGGAAAAGGCGCGCATCGATGCCGAGCCCGCGGAGGACAGACGGCACACGCCCCACGTCCCGGAGTAGATTGCCCGTTCGCAGCGGGGCGATCTGAATTCAAGGCTGGTGCTGACGGCGCGGAAACTCGTCATCAAGGATGCATAGTGCCTCCTCATATTTGACAGTCGATGCCCCGACCTGTCGTGCCTGCCAGATATTGTCCGCCAGATCCGCGCGCTTCACCGGCAGCGCCAATGGATTCGATGCCGCTCGTCGCACAAACGCGAAGTAATCCTCACCGGACCTGCGCGACATGGCGTCGACGGCCGAAGCGATCGTCGGGCCAAAACCGGCCTCTTCCAACTTGGTCCGGTCCCAGCCTTCGCCCTTTTCGAGGACGTCATGGAGATAGGCGACGACCTTCTGGTCCTTGGTTTCGACCGCGTCAACGATACGGCGGCAGTGCTCGATATACGGTCGCCCGGTCTTGTCGCGCTGTGCTGCGTGGACCTCTTCGGCAATCTTGGCCGCCCGGTAAAACATGCTCATCTGGCTTGTCCTTCAGACCTGGTTTCACCATCGCTCCTCGGTATCGTGGTGCGGCAGGTCTATTCCGCAGCAAACCCAGCCAAGTCGCTGCCTCGATCCATAATTGTAGCGCGGTTCCAGGCGAGCCGGATCGTCGAACGTTCCGATATGCAGCGCGACCTCTCCGGGCGATGCGTCATAGGCAAGGCTGAGCGGTGACCCGCAGGCGGAGCAGAAGCCCCTCCGGGCAATCGGCGAAGACCTGCGATAGGTCGGCATCGCATTGGTCCAGGTCACGCTTTGGGAAGGCACCCAGGCCAGAACCGCGAACGCACTGCCGGTCGCCCGCCGGCACATATCACAATGGCAGTAATGCACTCTCGGTTCGCTTCCAACGCGGAAGCGGATCGTGCCGCAGAGACATCCTCCGCTCAGTTCCATTTTGGCGCCCCGGCTGACTTGCCGCTCCAACGCCTCTCGCGCGGTCTCATGCGAGCACCTCCATTCATCTCAGCGGAAACGCCAGCCATTTACGTCGGTTCCTGTGGCTATCTCAGGAACCAGTGCTTGCGCGCGGCGTTGCGTGTCTTTGCCGACAACGGGAGGAAACAGGGAAAATGCATCGCCGGTCGGAGAAGCGCTGATGTCGATGCCGGGGCTGGCATACGGTCCTCTCGGCGATCGATGCATGCATATCTGCGTGGATATGCAGCGGCTATTTGCAGAGCCGTCTGAATGGGCAACACCCTGGATCACCCGGGTTCTCCCGCAGATCGAGAGGCTGGTCGAAAGACGCGCGCCACAGACGGTCTTTACACGCTTCCTGCCCGCCGGGAAGCCGGGGCAAGGGGTCGGCACATGGAAGCGCTATTATCAGCGCTGGGCTTCCCTGACGATCGAGACGATCGGGCCCGAAATGACCGAATTGTTGCCGTCTTTAGCCGGCTACTGCCCGCCAGCGGCGATCGTCGACAAGCACATCTACTCGCCCTGGTTCGAAGGGCGTCTCAGAGCGCTCCTGGTGGAGCGCGGCATCGATACGCTGGTCATCACCGGCGGCGAAACGGATGTTTGCGTTCTGGCTACGGTGCTCGGGGCCATCGATTTCGGCTATCGCGTGGTTCTCGTCACGGACGCGCTGTGCAGTTCTTCCGACGCAACCCATGATGCACTGCTGACCGTTTACCACCAACGTTTCGCGCAACAGGTCGAGACGGTTGAGATGGAAACGGTTCTCTCGAACTGGACTTGACGTCCGCTAACCCGGCCCGGGTGGGAAGTGTCCATGCTTCCTTGCGCGGTTGGGCTGCCTATCTGTTAAGAGAATGACGGACACCAGAACAGGTAGCAGGACGTGACGCAACGATCGGGAAGTGCTGATCTTCCACTCCATGGCGGGCGCGTGCCAAAATGGCTCGGCGACCGCATGACGCGTCTTGGCGCTGTGATGTGCGAGGCGATCATTCATCACTATGGTCGAGACGAGTTGCTGCGGCGGCTGGCGCATCCATTCTGGTTCCAGTCCTTTGGTGCTGTCATGGGCATGGATTGGCACTCGTCAGGAATCACGACCAGCGTCGTGGGCGCTTTGAAGCGTGGCCTCACGCCGCTTTCCGGCGAGCTCGGCATTCATGTCTGCGGTGGCCGCGGCGCGCATTCGCGCAAAACCCCGCATGAGCTGGAAGCCATCGGCCAACGCGTCGGCTTCGACGGAGCGGGCCTGGCAACCGCCAGCCGGCTGGTCGCCAAGGTCGACAGCGCCGCCGTCCAGGACGGTTTCGATCTCTATCTGCATGGCTTTATCGTCGCCGATGACGGTCACTGGGTTGTGGTGCAGCAAGGCATGAACGGCGACAGCAAGGTGGCGCGCCGCTACCATTGGCTCTCCGAGGGCCTGAAGAGTTTTGTCGACCAGCCGCATGCCGCTATCGAAGGGGCCAATCAAGGCGAGATCGTCAACCTGACCGACCGGCGTGCCGAGGCGTCCCGCCAAGGGCAACTTGACCTTTTGCAGAATCTCGGACCGGATCGCATCCTGGGCGAGCTGGCGGCATTGGAGCGAGGCGCGGAGCCGACGCGCCGGCAGGAACCGGAACAACCGCTGCTGCCGCATTTGGTCATGCCGGCCCACCATGACGTTCGCGAAAGCGATGTCGTCATGCATCGCCTACACGGCAATATCGCAGCCGCCGCGGACCGCGGTCCCACCGATTTCGCCGAGCTCCTTCTGGTCCCCGGCGTCGGCGCACGCACAGTGCGCGCGCTGGCCCTCGTTGCCGAGGTGGTGCATGGCGCTCCTTGCCGTTTTTCCGATCCCGGCCGCTTCTCGCTGGCGCATGGCGGCAAGGACAGGCATCCATTTCCGGTACCGCTGAAGGTCTATGACGAGACGATCGGGGTTCTGAAGTCGGCCGTGCAGAAGGCAAAGCTCGGTCGCGATGAAGAAATCGGCGCCTTGAGGCGGCTCGACGATCAGTCGCGGCAAGTCGAGCGATACGTGACCGGCCCCAGCCTGAAGGAAATTGTCGCGGGAGAATTCGACCAATCGCATCTGCTTGGCGGGCGCAGCGTGTTCGGGTGGGAAGCTGCGCCGGACACAGCGCCTGCTGAGCGGAGCAAAAAAGCGTGAGAACGAGACAGAGGGCTGTAGATCAGTCGGCCAGATCGATCAGCGCGACACCGAGGTCCGGACGCTTGCTGCGGCGCAGATGACCGGGCGCTTCCACCAGGGTGATTTCGAGCGTTGGTCGAACGATGCCGTCAAGCAGATGTCCACCCCGGGTGGTGCCGTCGCTCAATCCAAGCACCGCATGGACGTGCAGGCTGGGCTTGTCATCATCACCCAGTGCAACATCGCCGATCGCGCTCAGAACCTCGCACTGTTCGCCGATGGGGATTTTGCGGTAGGTCTTCGCGGTCGGATCAAACCAGCCCACGGTGGCTTTTTCGAAAGCCCCTATGGCGGTCAAGGACGCACTGCCGATCTCCTGGTCGACCGCGAAGGCGGTCAGTGCCGCGAACGCTTCTTCGCCTGGGTCGAGCACCACGACGAATGTCCGTTGTCCGCCGATCTCATTGACGAGCTGAGATTTCATCCCTGTGCTTCCATCGTTCGGCCCAAGGCCGTCGCCAAGATCAATGGGCGCGGTGTTCCGCATTGCGCTTGCGGGTCGCTGCAGCTTTCTTTGCCGATTCGGATCGGCTTGCGGCAGACCGTGATGCCGATGCCTTGCCGCCGCTTTTACCGCCTTTGTGCGCCGCGAGATGGCCCGTGTGTTTGCCGCGGCCCGAACCGCCTTCCTTCTTGCCACCGCCATCGTCCTTGTTGACGGTAGCCCATGCACGCCGCTCTGCTTCCTTGTCCGAAACCCCGCGCTTCTCGTAGCCTTCGGCAATGTGGTCGGCCTTACGCTCCTGCTTGTCAGTGTATTTCGATTTGTCGCCTCGTGGCATGGCCTGCTCCTATTGAATAAGGGCTGAACGTCGATTTGACGCGCTGGTTCCAACAGAAGTTCGCGTAGCCAATGCCATCGCCCGGCCTGCCAAACACCGCCGCGCGCAGGCTAACGCTTTTCGGGCCGGGGAGAGCGCAGCAGCAGGCGAGGGGAATTGGTTCAGCCGATTGCCAACCTCACGACGAGGGCCAGGATCACGACACCGACCAAGCCGGCTATGAAGATGACCCGACGGGTGCGCGTTCGCAGGATGATCTCGCCTTGTCTCGCCTGCTCCGCAGAGAATACAGGTCCATTGTCGCCGTCCTTGCCATGCCGACCATCGCTCATGATCGCCTCCTTCCGGCTCTTGGCACACAACCATCGCTTGACCGGGGAGGTTCCGATTGCATCGATCCGGCCAGCAGAAAAAGGATCACAGGCTCGTGAGGAGGGAACTTTGCCCTCCGCGAGTGGTTTGGGCCGCTTGAGACCCAGCCAGCCCGGAGCCAGCCATGTCCGATGCCAAAATTTCCAGCGGCTTGAGCAGACGCATGTTCATGACGGCCTCTGTTTCGGCGGCGGCGGTGATGCCGCTTGTGAATTCCCCAACGAGAGCTGCCCAGCCCGCGTCCGCAAAACCGGCCGAACCGCGCGATTTGTCGGCGGTTTCGATGCGTATCAACAAGCAGACCTACAACCTCGCGCTCGACAATCGAACCAGCCTGCTTGACGCGCTGCGCGACCATGTCGGCCTGACCGGCACCAAGAAAGGTTGCGATCACGGTCAGTGTGGTGCCTGCACGGTGCTGATCGACGGAAAGCGGGTACTGTCGTGCTTGAGCTTTGCCGTCATGAACCAGGGCCGGGAGATCACAACGGTGGAAGGCCTGGCTTCGGCGGACGGGGAACTGCATCCGGTCCAGCAGGCCTTCGTCGACCACGATGCCTTTCAATGCGGCTATTGCACACCGGGTCAGATCATGTCCGCCATCGGTTGCATCAACGAAGGCCATGCTGGATCGGAAGATGATATTCGCGAATATATGAGCGGCAATCTATGTCGCTGCGCGGCCTATCCCAACATCGTTGCGGCGATCGTTCAGGCACGCGACGAGACCAGGAGGGCTTAGGATGCGCCCGTTCGTATATGAAAGACCAACCAGCGTCTCCACGGCAATCGCCATGGCGTCCCGTCCCGATGCCGTGCATGTTCCGCCAACCGGCGCCGACACGCAGTTCATCGTCGGCGGCACCAATCTGGCCGACTACATGAAGCTCGGTGTCGCGCGGCCGGAGCGACTGCTCGACCTCAACACTCTTGCCGAGCCGGCCTTGCGGCAGATCAGGATAGACGATGATAAGATCCGGTTTGGTGCGCTGGTCCGTATGGGTGAAGCAGCCGACAACAATGATGTCAGGCGCCGTTGCCCGGTCCTCGCCGACAGCTTGAAATTCGCTGCCAGCGGTCAGCTTCGCAACATGGCGAGCCTGGGCGGCAATGTGCTGCAACGTACGCGCTGCGAGTATTTTCGAGAGATATCTTGGCCGTGCAACAAGCGCGAACCGGGCTCCGGCTGCGCTGCGATGGAAGGGTCCAATCGCCAGCATGCCGTGCTGGGTACGAGCGATGCCTGTATTGCCACGTATCACGGCGATTTCGCGCAGGCGCTGGTTGCGCTGGACGCCACCGTCGATGTCGAAGGTCCGCGGGGAAGGCGCACGCTCACTTTTGCCAAGCTGCATAAACGGCCGGGCGAAACGCCCGACATCGAGACGGATCTGGCCGCCGACGAGCTCATTACCGCCATCGAAGTGCCGCTGGCACAGTGGAGCAGCCGGTCGCGCTATCTGAAGATACGCGATCGCGAATCCTACGCGTTTGCGCTGGCGTCCGCGGCTGTCGCGCTCGACATGGATGGCGAGACGGTAAGGAGTGCGCGCATTGCGCTTGGCGGAGTGGCGACGGTGCCGTGGCGTGCGCGCGAAGCAGAGGACGCGCTACAGGGCAAAGTGCTTGACGAAGCCACGGCGCAGGAGGCCGCCGAGGCTGCTTTCGCCGATGCCAGACCGCGCGAGCATAACGCATTCAAGATACCGCTCGGCAAGCGCACGCTGGTGCGGGCGCTGCTCGAAACCCGGGATATGAAGGGCTGAGCCATGAACCAAGCTGCACCCGCTCCAAGGGAAAACCAGGGCGATCCCGTTGTTCGCATTGACGCCCGGCTAAAAGTTACCGGACAGGCCGGCTATCCCGCCGACATCGTTACGGCCAACGTCGCCTACGGTGCCCTTGCCACCAGCAGCATTGCCCGGGGCAAGGTTTCCGAACTTCACACGAAAGACGCCAATGCCGTACCCGGTGTGCTGGACATCGTCACCTATGGCGATCTGGACAAGACCGACATGCCGAAATTCGGCAACACCGGTGCAAGTTCGATTGGGCCCTTGCACGACAGGACGGTTTTTCACGATGGTCAGATCATCGCTCTGGTGGTCGCTGAAACCTTCGAGGCGGCGGAGGAGGCAGCGATGTTGGTCCGCGCCGACTATGAGGACGAACGGCCCAGCGCCAGCTTTGATTCCAAGGGCGTGAAGATGGAACCGGCTGCCGGCAAAAGCCCGATGTTCAAGGAGGATGCGAAGGCCGGTGACTTCGACGCCGCTTGGGCGGATGCGACGGTGAAGATCGACGAAAAATATTCGACGCCGACCCAGCATCATAATCCGATCGAGCTGTTTTCGACCACCGCCATATGGCAGGGCGACCAGTTGACGATACACGAACCCAGTCAAAACGTTACGGGCTGGAAGGTGGAACTGGCACGCCAACTGAAGCTCGATCCGGCCAATGTGCGGATCGTCAGTCCCTATATCGGCGGCGCCTTCGGCTCCAAGGGGCCGATGACGGCACGCACTGCTATCGTTGCCGTCGCGGCGCGGCGCATCGGCCGGCCGGTTCGCTGCGTCGTCAATCGCATGCAAGCCTTCGGTACGCAGACCTATCGCGCCGAAACGCGGCATCGGATCCGCATGGGCGCCGGCAAGGACGGCCGCATCACGGCGTTCGGACATGAGGCCTGGGAGGTGACGTCACGCCCGGACCCTTATGTCGTCGGCGGCACGTCCGCCACCGCGCGCATGTACGATTACGGCTCCGTTCTGACGCATGTTTCGCTGGTTCATGCCGACCGCAACACGCCTGGCTACATGCGATCGCCGCCGGAGACGCCTTATGTCTACGCGCTGGAAAACGCCATGGACGAAATGGCCGTGGCCCTCGGTATGGATCCTGTCGAGTTTCGTCGCATCAATGAACCGGAGAAGGAGCCGATCGGAGGCAAGCCATTTTCCAGCCGCTCACTCATCAAGTGCTACGACCAGGCGTCCGAGGCCTTTGGCTGGTCGAAGCGCGATCCCAGGGTCGGCTCGATGCGCGACGGCGATTGGCTGGTCGGAATGGGCTGTGCGACGGCAATCTATCCGACTGCCGCCGCACCTTGCGCGGCCCGGGTTCGTCTCACCGCGGATGGCGAGGTTCGGGTCCAGTGCGGCTCCCATGAAATTGGCACCGGCGTTCGCACCATCGCCGGCCAAATGGCGGCCGAAAGGCTGGGGGTCGGCATGGACAAGATCAGCGTGGAGATGGGCGACAGTGCCTTGCCGCCGGCTCCCGTGTCGGGCGGATCGATCTCGACCGCCAGCGTCTGCTCCGCGGTCATGAAAGCCTGCGACGCGATACGCGAAAAACTGTTTGCCGCCGCTGCGGGCAAGGGGGCTCCGCTGGCAGGTTCGGCCAATGCGAAGCTGGATTTGAAGGACGAAGAGGTCGTCACCGAGACCGGCAAGTCCGCCAAGCTGGCCGATGTCTTCAAGGCCATGCAAGTCGGCGCCATCGAAGAATATGCCGAGTTTGCGCCGAAGGGTTCTTCGCCTGAAGCCCTGAGGAAACTCTATGCCGGACAATCGGAGTTTCATGGTGGAGAGAACGACGAAGATTCGGTCAAATATGCGTTTGGCGCCGAGTTCGTCGAAGTGCGCATCAACAGCTATACACGCGAAATCCGGGTGCCGCGCATGGTCGGAGCCTTCGCTGCCGGGCGCATCATGAACACGCGCACCGCGCGCAGCCAGCTGATGGGTGGCATGATCTGGGGCGTTGGCCAAGCGTTGCACGAGGCCACGGAAATTGATCAGCGCCACGCGCGCTACGTGAATCGCGACCTGCAGGACTATCTCGTGCCGGTCAACGCCGACATCAAACAGGTCGACGTTATCCTGGTCCCCGAAATCGACCACCAGGTCAATCCTGCCGGCGTCAAGGGCTTGGGCGAACTCGGCAATGTCGGAACGGCTGCTGCCGTGGCGAGTGCCGTCTATCATGCGACCGGCAAGCGCATTCGCGATCTGCCGATCAGAATAGATAATTTGATAGGCTGACGATCAAGAGCTCTGCACGGAGCATGGAAACCCATAGGAAATTCAAAAACGGCAGGTTGATGCCGTGGGGAAAAGGCACGGTCGTCACCGGAGCAAAGGGATTTGTCTACCTCTGCGGCAATACGGCAACCGCCGAAAATTACGATCCTGCCGGAAAGAGAGGAGGGGGCTTCCCTGGCGATGCGGCGGCACAGTGGCGCGCAATTTTGGCGAACATCAAATCAGATCTGGAAGAACTCGGCAGCGCGCTCGACTATCTCATCCGGCTGACCTTCTTCGTCAAGGGGCCATTTCCCGATGGCGGCGTTCTAAGTTCACCCAATTTTCGTCTCGACGTACTGGACGAGTTCTTTGCCGAGCATTGCCCGAAGCACTGCAGCTATAACGCCGCCCTCCGAGGTGATCGGGATTGCAGCGCTTGCGCAAGCCGACATCGTCGTTGAAATTGTCGCGGTGGCGGCGTTGCCTGACTGAAAAAGTTTTCGCGTGCAGCGATAGCTTAGTTGCCTTGGCTCTCGAGTGTCACTCCGGGGCTGTAGCCGGAGCCGTGTAACGTCGGCGCACAGCGTCAAGCACCCGCTTACGGCTCTCCTGCGCCGACAGGGTCTTGTCCTCTTCCGCCTCGGCGGTTTCGCGCGCCAGGTCCTTGTCCCTGATCTGATGTCGAAACCATTTGGAATAGTCGCCGGTGCGCAAGTGAAACTCCCAAGTCTTGTCGTCTATGCCCTCGGCGATCTGAGCGAAGATCATCAGATTGTGAGCCCTGAGGTTCATCGCGTTGTCAGGGCCATGGAAATAGAAGCTGCCGGCTTCGTCGAGCTGGCCTTCGGCATATTTCCGGCTGTGCCGCTTGAGTGACTGACGTGGTTCCACCACCTTGACCGTCTTGACTTTCTTGCCCGCCTGCGGCCGCCAGAACAGCACGCGCGCGCCCTTGGGGCTGGGGATGTCCTTTGGCGGCTCAATGCCAGTCTCCTTGCAGAAGACCTTCACCACGTCCTTCGCCTTGGGGCCAAGCGCAATGATGGCTGTCACAAGGCGCAAGGCGTCTGTCGAGATCGCCTCGGGGTGAACGGTGATCAAGATTGTGCCCGGCAATTCCAATGAAAGGACCGCCCGCGTATCGTCGCGCCGCTTGGGCAGAAGATGGTGCGCTTCATCGATGACGAGCCAGTGCGGTCTCGCGGTGCGCCGGCGGAAACTGCTCAGGCCAGGCAGCAGGTCGGCAAAGAAATCCGGCCTCTCGTCGACGCGTAGGGCCAATCCATTGACGACAATGTTGCTGTCGGCCTTGGCGATCAGATCCAGCACCTGCGCCTTTGTCGGCGCGCTTGAGCCGTCTCCCAGGCGAACGGCGCCTTCAAGGCCGTCATAGTCGCCTTCGGGATCGAAGACGCAGAACTGAAAACCACTTTCGACGAAGCGTTCCGTCAGCGCGGTGGCCAAGGTGGATTTGCCAATGCCGGAACTCCCGGCAATGAGGATCGTGTCGCTCGGCGACAGGTAGACATCATCGCCGCCAGACGACCCAAGAACGATGCCGTCATGGCGCTTCGGCACTATCGCGTGATCACGCTTTATCAGCTTTGCGATCAATTGCTCCACGCCCTTGCCGCGGGCACCACGCATGACCAGGTTGGCTGTATCCTTGACCGCCGGAATTGCATTGTCGACGGCGGCGCTGCAGCCACAGGCTTGCAGGAACGCGTGGTCGTTCTCGGCGTCGCCGACGCCGACGACGTTGTGCGGCGAAAGTCGAAGGTCCTGAAGGGCCGCAGCGAGCCCGGTGGCTTTGTTGATGCCGCTCGGCAGGATCATCACCGCGCCCTTGTTGAAGATGATTTCCAGTTCGAGACCCATCTTCTTGATGATATCGAGCACGGTCGCCTGATGGGGTTCCCAGGTCGCGACGATCGATCGCCCGACCGAAAGCGGCTTGACGCCCTGCCGCTTCAATCTGGCGACGAATTTGGGCTCGGGCGATGGGGCGATCACCCGCTCTTCCTCGCTGGCCGGCGTGTAGATCATCGCGCCATTCTCAGCGACGACCTTGTCGAAGAGGCTAAGCTCGGGAAAGACGCGCTTGAGATCGGGCAGTTCACGCCCGGTGACGAGAACCAGCTTGCGGCCGCTTTTCTTGAACCGCTCAAGCGCGGCGAGCGTCTTCTTGGCGACGATCCCATCATGAGCCAGCGTGCCGTCATAGTCTGCCGCCAATGCAATGAAATACATTCCGCCGACCCTTCTCGTTCCGGTTGCCCTGCGGCTAGAACGTGTGATCGAGACAAAGGCTCCCCACCGACCGGATCGTAGGTCTGGAGAAGGGGATGGTTCGCCCTCGGAAACCAGGAACTCCTTCGGTGCCGGTACGTTGACCAGACAAGCCGGGAACCGTCCCGGTCTTTGCTGGCGGCGTGCAAACCCGTCGCCGAAATCCACCAAGTGCAATGAAAGGTAAGGCCATGGGCTTCTTTTCGAAGGACATCAAGACACTCGACGATCTCTTCGTGCACACGCTGCGCGACATCTATTACGCCGAAAAGCAGATCGAGAAGGCGCTGCCGAAGATGATCGACAAGGCAACCGACCCGCAATTGAAAGCCGGATTTGAAAAACACCTCGACCAGACGAGAGGCCATATCGAGCGCGTCGAACAGGTGTTTGAGTTGCATGGCGTCAAGGCCAAGGAGGTCAACTGTCCGGCAATCGACGGTATTCTCGAGGAGGCCGACGATGTGAGCGGTGACGTCGATGACAAGGAGGTTCTCGACGCGGCGCTGATTGCTTCGGCGCAGGCCGTCGAACACTACGAGATGACCCGCTACGGGACGCTCATCGCCTGGGCCAAGCAACTCGGCCGCACCGACTGCGCCAATGTGCTGGCCAAGAACCTCAGGGAAGAACAGGCGACCGATCGCAAGCTCACCGAAATGGCGGAAAGCAAGATCAACCTGCAGGCAGCCGAATAAGGCTGCAATCCGGCCGGCTGGTAACTCGGCCGGCCGGATTGCTGGCAGGTTTCCACTCCGTCAGCGAGACGGGTCGACGCCCAAGGCCGTTGATTGCTTGCGCAGCGCCTCATCGTCATCCTGCGGCGCATGCCGAGCAGATCCTGCAGTTTCCGTGTAGATGCGGTACGCCACACAAGCGAGCGCCACTATGAAAAGCAGACGGCCCATCCATCCTATTCCTTGCTCATGGATTTCATTCCGGTCATCCTCAGTACCCTCCGACGACCGGCAAGATTTCGCCGGTGATGTAGCTCGAGCAATGCGGCGAAGCGAGGAACACATAGGCCGGCGCGAGTTCTTCCGGTTGCGCGGGTCGTTTCATTGGCGTGTCCGCGCCGAATTTCGAGACGTCGTCGGCTTCCTTGTCCGACGGATTGAGCGGCGTCCACACCGGACCCGGTGCGACCGCATTCACCCTTATGCCCTTGCCGATGAGATTGCCCGACAGGGCCCGCGTGAAGGCATGGATGCCGCCCTTGGTCATCGAATAGTCGACCAGTTGTTTTGAACCGTCGATACCGGTTACCGAACCGGTGTTGATGATCGCCGAACCTGGCTTCATGTGCGGCACCGCTTCCTGCGCCATATGAAAATAGCCGTAAAGATTGGTCTTCAGCGTCGTGTCGAAATGTTCTTCGGTCAGCTCGCCGAAATCGCTGGAATGGATCTGGAACGCAGCGTTGTTGACCAGCACGTCGATGCGACCGAATTTTTCAACGGTCTCCATGACCGCCTTGTGGCAGTGGCTGCGTTCGCTGACATCGGCCTTGACCAGGATGCAGCGTCGTCCCTCCTTTTCCACCGCTGATTTGGTCTCTTCAGCATCCTTGTCCTCGGCCAGATAGACGATCGCGACGTCGGCGCCCTCGCGGGCGAACAACACCGCCACCGAGCGGCCGATGCCGGAATCGCCGCCCGTGATGAGTGCTACCTTTTGGTCGAGTTTTTTCGATCCGAGATAGTACGGCGCATCGTACAGCGGCTCCGGCTCTAGCGCCCATTCGTGCCCCGGTTTGGGCTGATGTTGCTCGGGGAAGGGGGGCTCGGGATATTCACGGGCGCCAGCCTGCATGGCGCCTTGCTGCTTCCCACCGCCTTTCGATTTGTCCTTGGCATCGACGCCACGTTGGATATGGCGCTGCTTGGCCGCTTCACCGGCTATTTCTGACTTCATCTGCATGATCGTCTCCTTGGCTTGGAGTGGAAACAACGCATGTCAGGCAAAAAGGTTTGCGCAAAAGATCGACTTACCGAGAGGATTCCGGCCAGCGTTTGGCAACGCGTAACGACGACATCGCCAGCTGCACCAATTCAGCTGCAATGCAGCCGCGCCAGCCACCGCCGCGATGGGATCGAGCACCCGGGGCTTGCCCGCTGCCTGCGCCGCCTTGGCGGCGAGCCAAACGTGATGATGTGGATTGGGAAGCTGTTGCGTCAAATTGGCGTGCGCAAAGCAGCGCCATCCGGTCTGCTCCGGGCGTAGCCGCCGGAATTCTATCTTGGCGACAGCCCATCGAGCAGGAAGTCGAGGCCTTTTCGGAAGGCGCCATCCCAATCGTTGTCCAACAGCAGACGAGAGCGTTCGATTGTCGGGTAGTGTTCGCTGAGGTGTGTAAGACGCTGCTGTGCGGCTGCCCTGTCTTCTTCCGAGAGGTCGAAGCTTGCCCGGGTGAGGGTGGCGCCCATCACATAATTCCAGAGCGACCATATCGCGGCGTTCAGATTCGCGTCGGCAACACCGGCTCTGGACAAGGTCTTGCTCAACATTTCCAGGCGGCTGAGAATGTTCGGGCCGAGCGCCCGGCGCGGCAACAGCGATGCCGACCAAGGATGGCGCAACATTCTGGCGCGCCAGTCTTCGAGCATATGAACGACGTCTCCACGCCAGTCCGGAGACTCACCTGTTTCAGGCGATCCGCGATGTTCGAGCACCGAATCGAGTGCTAGATCAAAGACATCCTCCTTGTTGTCAACGTGCCAATACAGGCTCATCACACCCGAGCCGAGGCGATCGGCCAGCCGACGCATTGTCAATCCGTCTATGCCCTGGGCGTCCAGCAGTTCCACGGCGATCGCCACGATACGCTCTCGAGACAGCGGCGGCTCGCTGCTCGCCTCCTGGATGGGTTGAAGCTTTGTCCGTTGCGATCGTTTGCTGGCACTGCGGGGTTTGGCTGCCATCTGTCTTCCTTGCTGGCCGAACGTCGATTTTGGCAGGCACCGTCAGGAATGTCGACGCTGATCGCTTGACTAGTACGATGTACCATACGATGACTCGTACATCGCACGATTCATCGTATGAGCGATCTGGTTTAAAGTTCATGCCGGCGGCGAGTGCGTTATTCGCAGTCAGCAGAGCCAGGAGAAATCATGTCACGCGCAATCAAGCATCTGCTTATCGGAGGGCTAATCATCATGACCATTGCAGTTCCCACTGCGTCGCCGGCGAACGAGTTCAAGCTGACCATCATCAATCCACAGACGCTCTACGACCCGTCGCCGAATGGCTACAGCACCGCCGTGATCGCACCGCGCGGAGCTCGGATTGCCTACATTTCCGGGCAGGGCGGCCAAGACAGCACAGGAGCCTTGTCACCCGATTTCGCCGTCCAGGTTAAGCAGGCCTACGCAAATTTGCATGCGGCGCTCGGGGGCATCGGCGCCAAGCCGGATCAGGTGGCGAAGCTCACGGTCTTCGTGGTCGACCACGACATGTCCAAGCTCGATGTGTTAACCAGGAACGTCAAGGACATGTTCGGCGAGGCGTTGCCGGCGCAGACACTGGTTCCCGTTCCCAAGCTTGCAATCGACCCCATGCTTTTCGAGGTGGAAGCCACCGTTATTCTGGAATAGGGAGCCTGATCGCCCCAACTGACATGGGGTCGAGCACGCCGCCGACAGCCGCGCGTTGGAACCACCAATTCATTTTGGCTCCCACGAAGCAAAGCCGTCACGACGCATACACTCTATTGCTATTGCCGCCGCATCCAAAAGTCGCATAAGATAGATTATGGAACTAACGCATCGGTCAAGAACTGGAAATTGCCGCTGATTCTCATAGGCTTGAGCCGATTGTGCCGTATTGCCTTGAGCGGATGGCCAACGCTAGGCTGTCGAAATGAAGATGGCAAACAGCGAGATCGAAGCGGCGATCGAAGTGTTCGTGCATGGCTTCAGCGCCGACAGAAGCCGCACCTTTCCTTACGAGGCCAGCCGCGTTGGACGCTTGTGGCTGATGCGCGATGCCGAGCGCAAGAATCTTCGTGACTACCGCGGCGAAGAATGGGTCGTCCATGACGTCGCCGCTCAAGAAGCCGATGCCGTCGTGCGGCAGCATGCACGGCCGGGCTTTGCCATTTCCGTTGTGATCGCGAACGAGGATCCGGACGGGCCGACACGAACCGCCTACAAAGCTCTCGGCTACCGGCTGCTTCGGACCGAAGGTTTTTTCGTCCACCGGTTGCGCCGGATTCCGAGCCCGCCAGCGGTTGCGGTTGCTTCGGTCGAACGCGTGCAGACAGCCGAACGGGCGGCGGCGCAGTTGGGAAAGATCATCCGCAGACAGCCGATCCCGGATCATTTGCTCGGCGACAGCGCGCCGTTGCGCCAGTATGTGGCAGTCGATGGCGCCGATATCGTTGGGCGCGTGCGCAGCTTGGATGCCGTGGAAGCCACGTGGTGTTCGAGCATGTATGTCGAGCCTTCGCACCGGCGTCGCGGCATTGGCCAGGCTTTGATGTCGAAAATGTTGCACGACGATCGGGCGCGTGGGTCGAGGTGCTCGGTGCTGGCTGCAACCCACGCCGGGGCTCTGCTTTATCCCCGGATGGGCTACGAACGGATCGGAACGCTGCTGATATTCGCACCAATGAACCGAAAGCCGGTATGAAAGTCTATTCGCATCACGCTGATTCGTAAGGGATTTCAATCGCCATCCCATCATAGGCCGGCTCGACGTTGGCGGGTGTCTCGGCCATCACCGTGGCGTAGTCGAGCGGCACGTGCATATGTGTCAACACCGCATGTATCGGCGCCAGCCGCTCGATCCATTCAAGCGCTTCGCCAAGGGACAGGTGACTGGGATGCGTCCGGTACTGCAGCGCGTCGATGATCAGCACGTCGAGGTCGCGCAGCCGTTCGGCGGTGGGTTCCGGAAAGTCGCTGATGTCGGGACAATAGGCGAGACCGCCAATGCGGAAACCGAGCGATACGATGTCGCCGTGGATCTGCGGCAGCGGCTCAAGGGTGAGGGTACCCCCCTCTCCTTCGATGACCACCGGCCTGGTGTGGTCGATGAGATGCGGCCTGACGATCGGCGGATAGGAACTGCCTTGCGGCGTCTCGAAACAGTATCCGAACGCTTCCCGCAACCGAAGCATCGTCGCCCTGTCGGCATGGACGTCGATCAGTTGGCGCTGATCGAGAACGAAACCGCGCAGATCGTCGATGCCATGGATGTGGTCGGCATGCGGGTGGGTATAGACGACCGCATCGACACGTTTAACGCCGGCCAGCAGCATCTGCTGCCGAAAATCCGGCCCCGTGTCGATGACGACAGTCGTGCGGCTGCCGTTCGCCGCGATCCGCTCGACAAGTGCGGCGGCACGCGTGCGCCGGTTCTTGGGGTTGTCGGGGTCGCAATTGCCCCAGTCGCCGGTGATGCGCGGCGTACCTGGGGACGAGCCGCAGCCGAGAATGGTGAGGCGCAGCCGGTCGGTCATCGTTCAGGCACTTTGCTCTACAGGCCGCGGCATCTTGCCGAACAGCCGGAAGAAATTATCCGTCGTCAGATCAGCGATTTCAGCTTCGCTGACGCCGATGGTTTCGGCCAGCACCTTGGCCGTGTGCGCGACATAGGCGGGCTCGTTGCGTTTGCCGCGAAACGGCACGGGCGCCAGATAGGGCGCGTCGGTTTCGACCAGCAGCCGGTCATGCGGCACATCGGCGGCAATGGCGCGCAACTCAGCTGAATTCTTGAAGGTGAGGATACCCGAGAACGACACGTAGCCGCCGAGAGCGACGCCAATTTCGGCGAGCCGATGTCCGGAAGAAAAGCAATGCAGGATGAAGGGGAAGGCGCCCTTCCCCGTTTCGGCCTTGAGGATCGCTGCCATGTCGTCGTCGGCGTCGCGCGAATGGATGACCAGCGGTAGGCCGGTCTCGCGCGCGGCTGATAGGTGGGTGCGAAAGCCTTGCGCCTGCGCATCGCGGGGCGCTTTGTCGTAGAAGTAGTCCAGCCCGGCCTCGCCGATGGCCACCACTTTCGGGTGCGCGGATAGCCGCACAAGCTCCTCGACCGTGATATCCAGCTCTTCGGCCGCATTGTGCGGATGAGTGCCGACAGAGCAATAGACTTCGTCGAAAGTTTCAGCGATCTCAAGTACTTGCGGAAACCGCCTCACGCGTGTCGAGATCGTCACCATACGGTCGATTCCGGCGGCTAACGCGCGGGCGACGATGGCCGCCCGCTCCTCGGCGAAGTCGGGAAAGTCGAGATGGCAGTGACTGTCGACGAGCATCAGACGTTCGCGTCCGGCTGTTCGACATAACGTGGAAACACCCCTTCCGGTACGGGCAACGCAGTGCCGGGCACCAGCGCATGGTCAGCATGGACATGCGCGAAAGCGCGGCTCTCCGCCGGCACCGCCAACAGGTCGAGCAGTTTCGCGGCCGATCCCGGAGTGAAGGGTTGACACAGCACCGCCACGCGGCGCACGACTTCGGCGGTCGTCCACAGCACCGTTTCCATGCGCGCAGGGTTGGTCTTTTTCAACGCCCATGGTGCCTCGCCGGCAAAGTAGCGATCGGCTTCCGCCACCACGCCGAAGATCGCCGCCAGCGCCAGATGGATGCCCTGCTCGGCCATCGCCTTGCGCGCGATGTCGAGAGCGGCGACGGCCTGATCCAGGATTGCTCTGTCTGCATCCGTCAGGTCGCCGCGCTGCGGCACCACGCCGCCGCAGTTCTTGGCGATCATCGACAGCGAGCGTTGCGCAAGGTTGCCGAGGCCGTTGGCAAGATCGGCATTGGTGCGGTTGACGATCGCGTCATGGCTGTAGCTGCCGTCGTTGCCGAAGGGCACCTCGCGCAGGAAGAAGTAGCGCACCTGGTCGAGGCCGTAGTGCTCGACCATCGCGAATGGATCCACGACGTTGCCAACCGATTTCGACATCTTCTCGCCGCGGTTGAACAGGAAGCCATGCGCGAAAACGCGGCTCGGCAACTCAATGCCCGCCGACATCAGAAATGCCGGCCAATAGACCGCATGGAAGCGGACAATGTCCTTGCCGATGATGTGCGTGGCCGGCCAATAGCGCCATTGCTCGGCCTTTGTGTCGGGATAGCCGGCGGCGGTGATGTAGTTGGTCAACGCGTCGACCCAGACATACATCACATGTTTGTCGTCGCCGGGCACCGGCACGCCCCATTTGAAGGTGGTGCGCGAGATCGACAGATCCTTCAGCCCGGACTTGACGAAGCTGAGCACCTCGTTGCGGCGCTCGGTGGGACCGATAAAGTCTGGCTGGCTCTCATAAAGGGCCAGCAATTTTTCCTGATAGGCGGAAAGCCGAAAGAAATAGCTTTCTTCCTCGTTCCATTCGACGGGCGAGCCGAGCGGTTCGCGACGCACGCCATCCTCGCCGAGCGTCGTCTCGCTCTCGTCGAAATAGGCTTCCTGGCGCACCGAATACCAACCGCTATAACGGTCGAGATAGATGTCGCCATTGGCGGCCATCGCCTTCCAGATCGCCTGACAGGATTCGTAGTGGCGCGGTTCCGTCGTGCGGATGTAGTCGTCGTTCGAGCCACCCATCGCCTCGGTCATCGCGCGGAAAATCGCCGAATTGCGGTCGGCCAGCGCCAGCGGCGTTATGCCTTCCTTCTCGGCCGTTTGCTGCATCTTCAGGCCGTGTTCGTCGGTACCGGTCAGGAAGAAGACGTCCTTGCCGTCCAGGCGCTGGAAGCGTGCCAGGGCGTCGGTTGCAATGACCGTATAGGCGTGGCCGATATGCGGCTTGCCGTTCGGATAAAAGATCGGGGTGGTGATGTAGAACTTGTCGCGTGACATGAAGGAACCGTCATGAATGTCTGAATGGAAAGGCGTGGCGGTGGATATCGTATCGAGGCAGCATTTGCCATCCCGATCCAGGAAACCCAGTCACATTCGCATTGCAGAATTCAGGCGGTCGATCATGATCAGGGCGTGCTGCTTCTTGTCGAGATTGTAGGTATCGGTCTCAGATATAGCGTCCAGCGCCTCATGCCAAGTGTCGGACAACGTTTTGGCCCGTGCGAGATCGCCCGCCAGTGCTGCCTGACTTGCCGCGTCCGACAACAGGTCCAGCGCCCGGCGGTTGAAGATATCGAACTGGATCGCCTGATCGCGGCCAGCCACGGCTTCGGCGAGGCGAAACGCGCCGCCGACATCGCTCTTTCTGCCGGTGACCAGAGCGTCGAGCGTGGAGGCGATCTCCAGCCCGCCATACTGCGTCAACAGGATCGCGTTGCGGGCGCTGCCCCCTGCCCGCCCGACCAGTGCCGCGCGAGCCGCCGGATCGTCAGGCGGCGCGGGCTCGGTCGTTTCCAGCACCGTCATCAGGTCGTCGGCGTCGAGCGGGTTCAATCGCACCACCTGACAGCGCGACCGGATCGTCGGCAGCAGGCTGCCCGGCGCGTGGACAATCAGGATGAACAGAGTCCGTGCCGGCGGCTCTTCAAGATTTTTCAGCAACGCATTGGCCGCATTGGTGTTCATGTCATCGGCGGGGTCGACGATGACGACCCGATAGCTGCCGTCGTGCGAGGTCAGCGACAGGAAGCGGCTGACCTTGCGTATCTCATCGACGGTGACGACTGTCTTGAAACTCTTGGTCTTGTCGTTCAGCGGCCGGGTCAGATGCAGCACGGAAGGATGCGCCCCGGTGGCGATCTGGCGAAACAGCGACGAAGCCGGATCGGCAGTGGCAAGGCTTTCCGGCGCCTGCGCAAAATCCGGGTGCTTCAGCAGATGATGCGCAAGGTGGAAGGCGAGCGTCGCCTTGCCGATGCCGACTGGCCCGGAGAAGATCAGCGCATGCGGCAGCTTGCCCGCACGATAAGCGGCGGTGAGCACGCCTGCAGCTTGGCTATGCCCGACCAGAACGGGCGTTTCGGAGGGCTCCGGCACGCCGTCGAGCGTGTCGTGCTGCTCGGGTGCGATGCGTTCGAAGATCATGCCGGCGTTGCCTGC
The DNA here is from genome assembly GCF_040320355.1 of Mesorhizobium sp. M0715. Lineage (NCBI taxonomy): Bacteria > Pseudomonadati > Pseudomonadota > Alphaproteobacteria > Hyphomicrobiales > Phyllobacteriaceae > Mesorhizobium > Mesorhizobium sp. M0715. The sequence goes on from NZ_JAMYPL010000009.1 coordinate 164,647, forward strand.
CTGTCGCGTGCCGGCGTTCTCGCCGCCAGTGCCGCGAACACCGCCGCGGTGACGACGTTCTCGACCGCGTCGGGCTCGGCGGCTGCGTCGACGACGATGCAGCGCTCCGGCTCGGCCTTGGCGATCGCCAGAAACGCCTCGCGGCGGGCCTGATGGATCGCCAGCGTCTCCTTTTCGAAGCGGTCGGCGACTGCCTCGGTGCCGCGCCGCAGCGTTGCGCGCCTCAGGCCTTCCGCCGGATCGATGTCGAAGATCAGCGTCATGTCCGGCATCATGCCGTTGATGGCGACCTGCTCCAGCGCATCCATGAACGCCGAATCGATGCCGCCGGTGACGCCCTGGTAGACGCGCGAGGAATCGAGGAAGCGGTCGCAAAGCACGATGGAACCACGCTCGACCGCCGGCCGGATGAGCTGCTCGACATGATCGGATCGCGCGGCGGCGAAAAGCAGCGCTTCCATCTTCGGTCCGAACGGTTCGGCCGCGCCCGAAAGCAGCACATGCCTGACGGCTTCGGCGCCCGGCGAGCCGCCGGGTTCGCGGGTAAGCAGCACATCGTATTTCTTGGCGCGCATCTTCCTGGCCAGCCGCTCGATCTGCGTCGACTTGCCTGCCCCCTCGCCGCCTTCGAAGGTGATGAAAAAACCGCGTGCCAACCGAGAGGCCTTCTTGTCCATGGCTGAATGGGATTGTAGCGCTCTAGATAGTCCGCGTTCGGCCAAACGTCCATGCCGTCAATTTTTGCCCTTGTGCAGTCGCCCCCAAAACCATGGCTGGTTTTGAGTGATATGCGTTATCGCAGCCAGCCGACCGCCAGTTCCTTGACGGCATCGAGTGCGCGCTGCGGCAGCGTGCCGACGCCGATCGATTCGGCGGCGAAAAGCGGTGTCTCCTGGCTGAGCGTATCGCCGATCCAGACGCGCAGCGCACCCACCGGCTGCCCCTCCTCCACCGGTGCAGCAACCGGGCCGTTGTAGACGATCCTGGCCGTCAGCTTGTCGCGGTTGGTGATCGGCAGGAAAATGTCGATCGGACCCTTGGCCTTCAGCGTCACCCCGGATTTCGCTCCGCCGAAAACCTGGGCTTCTCCAACCACCTCGTCCTTGGCGAAAATTTCAGTCTTCTCGAACGAGCGGACACCCCAGTCGAGCAGCTTTCGCGCTTCCTCGGCGCGCTCCTTGTCCGAGGCCAGCCCGCTCATCGCCGCGATCACGCGGGTACCATTGTGGCTGAGCGAACCGACGATGCCGAAACCGGCTGCCTCGCTCGCACCGACCGCCAGGCCGTCGGCGCCGATGTCCATCGCCAGCAGCGGATTGCGGTTCCTCTGTGAGATCTTGTTCCAGGTGAAATCCTTCTGGCTGTAATAGCGATAGAGATCCGGATAATCGCGCCACAGGTGCAGGGCGAGCTGCGCCAGCTCGCGCATGGTCGTCTGTTGGCCATCCGCCGGCAGGCCGGTCGAATTGACGAAAGTCGACGTCTTGAGGCCGATCTGGCGGGCCCGTTCGGTCATCTGCGCGGCAAAATTGTCCTCGGATCCCGACATGCCTTCGGCGATGACGATGCAGCCGTCATTGGCCGCCTGCACGGTCACGCCCTGAATCAGGTCTTCGAGCCGGATCGACGACTTGAGCTTGGCGAACATTGTCGATGTTCCCGAAGGCGCGCCACCCTTGCGCCAGGCGTTTTCGCTGACAACGAACGTATCGTCGAGCTTCAGGCGACCGGACTTGATGGCGTTGAAAACCACTTCCATGGTCATCAGCTTGGCCATCGAGGCCGGCGGTATCGGCTTGTCGGCATTCTTGGAAAACAGCACCGTCCCGGTCTCGGCGTCGATCATGAAGGCCTGTGCGGCCTTGGTCTCGAACAGCTGCGCACCGGCCGGAGCCTGGAAAAACAGCAGCAGGCCAAAAACCAGAAGCCCGGCGAGCGGGAGCAAGCGCAATTGCATGATGTTCGACCCGTTGGCCGGCACCGCCGGCAAGCCCGCAAAAAGTATCGGGCTTTTTGCACGGCGGATCAACCGCGTAGCGGAAATCCAGCCTGGCTTGTGCTCAGTTGCGCACAGCCAGCGCATCGGGAGCGCCATGCGACCAGGCAGCCTGCAGCAAATCATCCAGGTTGTGATGGCCATCGGGATAGAGATTGACCGAATACCAATCCTCGCCGTCGAGTTCCGAACGCTGGATCTCGATCTTGCCGAAGGCGGCAAGCTGAGCGGCAATACGCTTGGCTTCTCCGGCATCCTCGAACGAACCGGCAGCAACGTAGTCGGTGGACGGACCGGCCGGTGGCGGCTGCCGCTTCCACGATTGGAGCACGTCGGCCGGCGACATGCCGTCGCTACCCATTGCGGCGAAGGCATTTGAGGCGCGTTCGACCCGCTCGTCGGCATAGGACAGCGAGGCCACGGCAAACGGTGATTGCGGCGGCAGATTGATCTGCGGGCGCTCCGGCACGATCGGGCCGAAATCCGGAAGCGCCAGATCGCCATAGGCCGAGGACTGCGTCAACATGACCGGCTGGACAGCGCCGGAATCGGTCAACTGGCCCGGAAACGGCACGGCGGCGGCGCCCGCAGGCAGGCTTGGCGACGGCCCGTTCATGGCGACCATGACGCCGGTCGGCAGTCCATCCGACGGGTCTGGCGCCCTGTTGCCGGGATGGTAGGAAGCCATCAGATACTGGTCGTCATCGCCGTCGAGCGGCGCGCGGCCGACATATTCGACCTTCACCTGAGCGGTGCCGGTGTTGGCATAGTCAAGCATCTGGGCAGCGCGCTCCGAGACATCGATGATGCGGCCTTCGTGATATGGGCCGCGATCGTTGACGCGAACGATGACCGAACTGCCGGTCTTGAGATTGGTGACGCGGGCATAGCTCGGCAGCGGCATGGTCGGGTGCGCCGCCGTTAGATGGGTCATGTCGTAGACTTCGCCATTGGCGGTAAGCCGGCCATGGAAGGCGTCGCCATACCAGGAGGCCAGGCCGACCTTGGCGTAGCGCTTGTCTTCCCGGGGGTAATACCACTTGCCGCGGACCTGATAGGGTTTGCCGAGCTGATCCCTGCCGCCGCCACGTTGGATGCGCCCATTCTGGGAGATCACACGCGGGCTTGCCTTCACGCCATATTCGGATTCGGCGAAATATTCTTTGGAGCGGGTCTTCTTGTAGACCATCGCTTTCGGCTCGGGCTGCGACGCACAAGCCGCCAGCAAGGCGGCCGACATGGCGAACAACGCGACTGCAGCAGCGCGACGAAGACGCGGTTGCGTCACAGCCTGCATTTTCCTGATGTCCCCTTCAGTCTTGACCTAGACGTCGTGTCCAACCGTCGAAGAAGCCGAAACACTCACCCGACCAATACAACGACGCCTTTGAACCCCGATCCTTTGTGCGCAGGAATTGCTTATCACGGTATTAACCGATTGTGGCTGCAACCGGGCAAGATTGTGGCGTCTCCACCGTGAAAGCCTTCTGAAAAGTAACGGTTTTCGTGCTTCCACGCGAGAGATGTGATGCCCTCTGCCACAAAGAGCCTGGCTTCGCTCCTGCCGCCCATGCCTGCCGTTGACCAAGCTTTGACGGGCAGCGGACCGACCGTCGGAACAAAGAAATGCGCCGCTAGTTTCTTCCGCAGGGCACTCGAACAGAAGGACGAGCATGATGAAAATGGCTTCATTGACAATCGCGATCGCAATGTCACTTTCTGCCGGGTCTGCGATCGCCGCATGCCCGGACAAGTCGGCTTCCAACGCAGGGACGGATTCCGAACAGACCGCCGGTATTTCGAAAGATGGAACTCATGCGCCTTTAGAGACCCCAAAAGCGTCGGACAGCACGGGCAAGCCAGCCGCCAAGGATGGCGCCACGATGCCGTTGGCGGGCGCCGAAGGCGGCGGCGACAAGAATCTTGCAACCTCGCAGCAGGACATTGAGGCGCAGCAGCATGGTGATAAGGCCGCGGCGGCAAAGGCGGACGAAAGCTGCAAAGACTGAGGAACACGCAGGCCGGAGCCGATTTGCAGCTTCGGCCTTCCTCACGAGCAGCTGTTCCCTTGGCGAACTGAATTTTTTGGGGAAACGCCGCAGCTCTCCCAAGAGGTTGACCTATAGGGATTAACCCGCCCCGCCCGGTTGCAAGGATGGTTCTGGCGATAGCTGGACTGCGCCCTTGCCTGGGGCGCTGCATGGAAGCACTGCAGCGCCTCACAATCTCGGGCAACGCCCGCGGCGGGCTTCTTCTTCATGCACCATTGGACCGCGATGGTCCCGGTGCTCGATCCCGACAAGCTCAGAGTCTGCCCAGGACAGCAGGAAGCGACGCAGCGGTGGTTGACGCAGCCCTCAATGCCGCTTTACAGGAATGAGGCGTGAACCAGCCGGGAGCGCCTTCGGTGCCAATCCGGTGCCAACAGGCCAAACGGGTTGGCCCCCGCGCTACCCAAGTGGTTGAAAAATCACGATGGAGGAATGGCCGAGCGGTTTAAGGCACCGGTCTTGAAAACCGGCGTGGGTGCAAGCTCACCGTGGGTTCGAATCCCACTTCCTCCGCCAACTGGCGCCCCTGCAAGATCCGCCAAAGGCGCATAAGCGCGACGGCACCTGGTACCTCGTTCGCCGTGTTCCGAAGGAATTCGCCGAGCTCGATCGCCGCGTCCTGGTCCGCATCAGCACCGACATTCCGATCGTAAACGATCCCCGTGGCATTCGTGCCAAGGAAGTAGTGCAGCGCCTCCACGTCGAGCTCGATGCGTATTGGGGAGGGCTTCGCGACGGTCAATCTGGCGAAGCTCGCTTGCGTTTCGAGGCGGCCCAGCAGCGGGCGAAAGCCCTGAGGCTGGTCTATCAGACGAATGCCGAGCTCGCTGAAGGCGCGCGCGATGATATTGTCGACCGCATTAGACTGCTCCTCGACAGGAACGTCATTGAGGACGAGCGGGAGGTGGCGGCCGCCCTGGGTGGTGAGGAGCGGCCGGCGATCCGCCTCACGGGGCTGGTTGCAGAATTCGAGAAGATCGAGGCCCAAAGCCTCAATGCCATGTCCCCGAACCAGCTCCGAAAGTGGCGCAATCCGAAAAAGCGCGCCGTTGGCAACCTTATCGAGGTTGTGGGCGACATGAACATAGCCGCCCTCACCCGGAGCCACGCCATACAATTTCGCGAGTGGTGGCAGAAACGCATACGCGTGGAAAGTCTCGACATCGGCACCGCAAACAAGGACATTGGCCACGTGTCGAAGATGCTGACCACTGTCGACATGGCACATCAGCTGAATTTGCCGCCGGTGTTCAAGAAATTGCGGCTATCGGGACAGGTCGCGGTCCAACGAGCGGCTTTCGAAGCGGCTTTCGTCCAAGACAAGATCCTTGCCGACCGCGCGCTGGCGGAACTCAACGAGGAGGCCCGTCACCTTGTGCTGCTGATAGCGGACACCGGCATGCGTTTGTCGGAGGCGGCGAACCTTCTGCCGCACCGCATCTTGCTAGATCACGCGGTGCCACATGTGCAGGTGAGGCCCGATGGACGCGTGTTGAAGACAGACCACTCCCTGCGCGACATTCCGCTCGTGGGTTGCGCGCTCGCCGTAATGAAGCTCCACCCCAAAGGGTTTCCGCGCTATCTCGACAAGGCCGACTCGCTCTCTGCCTTGGTCAACAAGTTTCTTGACAATGCGAATCTCCTGCCGACTGATGACCACTCTCTCTACAGCCTGCGGCACACATACGAGGATCGGCTGACGGCCGTGGAGGCGCCCGAAAAGGTCGTGGCCATGCTGATGGGCCACAAATGGCATCGGCCAAAATACGGTTCTGGCCCGACGCTCGAGCAAAAGCAGTTCTGGCTGAAGAAGATCGCGTTCAAACCGCCGGCGCATCTTTGACCTCCCGCGCATCATTGCGGTGAGGACCGCCGCGTTATCATCGTGGCGCGCTTGAGCTCGACGGCGCGCTCCAGATGCTCGAACAACGGCACGTATGCGCTCTCAGGGGTACAGTCACGCTTGTATATGCGGTGCTCTCCGATTAATGGCCGTGAGCCGAGAACAAATCCGAGAGGCCGAAGGATGTATGGCGATGTCGTTAGGGAAGAACTCAATCTCCAGCCTTCGGCCCTCATCCGCTCCGAAGCTGAGTACATCCTCGACTTCCGTGATGCTGACGCCCTCTGAGCTCGACTTGCTTCGGCAACAGTCGAAAGAGACGGGCGACTTCGCGCGAAAAGCCTTCGAGGGTCTACGCCCCAAGGCAGCGAAATCGGCCTATGCGGCTGGGGTGCCGTCGACGGTGACACCGAGCAGACGCGCCTGAGTTTGGAGCGACCGGACGGACACCGCCGGCGGCTACTACACGCCTAGAGACGCAATCGTACCGCGCTGGACAGCGGCCGGCCCAATGCGGCCTACCACGAGGCGTTCCACCGCCTGCAGGCGCTGTTTCTCACCGATGCCGAGCCTCGGCTAAGATTTCTACGACGCTGGACGGGATCGAAGCGGCCCGTGCTTTTGCCAGCTCTGGAGAGCCACCATTTTTACGTTTACCTGCTTACGTCTCCGTACCAGACCAGTGGGGGCTGCTGTCAGCTCCCCGATGCTCATGCCATTGCAGAGAGCCGCCTTGAATGAATCAAGATGCAAACGGTGCCACTCCATGGGGTGTTACGATTATGTTGACTTTTGTTGACCTGAAAATCGTTTCGGTGAACGGGTTTCCAGGCACATGCTGAAGCGCACGTAGTGGCCAGGGGGCATTGAGGCGCGTGAGGCTTGCCCGGCGCAGCCAGGGCAAACCAGGCTCACGGACGTTTTGCACGGCAGACCAGGTCTCAATCATCTGCTGCTTTCGCGCGCTATGCCTTTGAATTGACCAACGATGGGGTTGGGGGTCAAAGCGAGATTGATCCCAAGCGCGGCCTTAGGGCCTCATAGAACTATCACCCTCATCTTTGTTGGGGTTTTGGCCAACTAAGCGAAGATCGGGCTAGGCCGAAGACGGCCGATCGAGGTCGACTCGCGCGACGGCGTAGGCGTCAAGCGAGATGAATTGGTCATCCAGCGGTCTTGCGGAAATTTCCATGAAGTTGGGATCGGTTGCCGCCTGCTCGAACTGCTCGGCGCCGAGAAGAGCAATACGGGCGCTGCTCGGCGCATCCGAAAGCCGCACAGATTGCGTCTTGGCGGTGAGGTTAGCGACCCACAGGGTCACGCCCCGATCGTTTTCAGCTGCGATCGTCACAACGCCGTCAGCGCCGAAAGTTCCTACGGACAGCAAGGTGGCTCCGCCGAGCTTTGAGAGACCAGCCAAGACATGGAAAGCGGGATAGACCGTTCGGGAATCCTGCTGGTCAAACCATGGCTGCACGAAGTCAGCCTTCCTATGGATTTGGCCAAATGGACCGGTGAAGTCACCGAAGACGACGGCCTCGATGCCCTCGCGAGCGCATGCGGCGAAATAGCCGACGATCCAGGCCGCATTGAACAGCCCGCGCTGACGAGGATCGATGCGCGATAGGCAGACGCGACCATTCGCTTCGTTCTGCGCCGTGGAGGCACCGTAAGGGTTCTCGCGGCAGCCGAGCTGACTGGGACCCACACGCAGCGGCAACCCGCCCATGAAGGAACGGGCAGAGCGGATCAGGTGGGGAATGGCCTCAAGCGTCTCCATCACTGACACATCGTCGGCAGCGTGCACGCTTGGACAGGTGGTAAAGGTCGCGTAGTCGAGCGCCTCGCTTGGCGGGCGCTTGCGATTGAGCTCGGTGAAGTACGCGGCCATGCCGCCGCCGACCGGTACACCCGGGAAAGCCCGGCGCGCTGCCGAGTAGCTTTCCTGGAAGCTCGGCATGGCCGGCCATGCTGCTCCCGGCTGTACCGATTTCATGTCCTGCGCCGGAAAGACGCAGATAGCTTCTAGATTGAGGCCGAGGCGACGGACAGCATCCGCGACCGGCTTCAACTCGCCGAAGGGATCCAGCGTTCCCCTGGTTATGATCTCCAGCACGACGCTTGCACCAATCAACCGGGTCAGCGCTGCGTACCGTTCAAGTTCATCGTGGCCGTGCCCGAGACGGAGATCGACCTGGCAGGCTATCCACTGCGGAGCCAATTGCCGAATTAGATCGGAGTTTCCAAGGGCGTGCCTGGCCTCGTCGGCGGCGACGCCGACGCCAATGCGAGGCACTCGGCCGGCCGGTCCGCCAATCGTCACTTTGATCGGCGGGTCAGGATTTTCAGACATCGGCGCAAGAAGCGTCCCCGACATATGCAGCCGGACGGCCTGGGTGAATTTCTGGCCCTTGGGCAGTCTGTAGGGCCACGGGCGACGCAAGGGACGAACATAGGTTTTATAGGATGCGTCAGACCAATTGCGTTGATCCTCCATCTCAAAGGCATCACCATCCATGGTGCAGGTGGCCCAGATCCCAGGCGCGATCTCATGTGACAACGCGCGCACGTCGGTGAACGGACATTCCGGATCAATAAAGTCCGGAAAATGCGAAAGCCTTTCGAGACCATCTTGATGCAGGACCCGCACCGGCTTGCCGGCCAAATCTGCTATGGGATGCAGCACGACGAAGCCGGTCCGGTTGGTCAAAAGGTCGGTCTCAGGCTCTGCTTCTGTCACAAACGACAGCGCACCATCGCCACTGCCCGAGACGCGTGCCCGGTAAACCAGGCGGCCGGATGTTGCGGCACATGTTGCACGGTATTCAATGGCGAACGCATCCGGCCTCTCGTCGATCCGCAGATCATCGAGAACGGGGGTACATGTTCCCCAGTTTTCGTCCCGTACAAGAAACGAGATTCCGCGCAAGATCTCGATCGTCCCGATGCGGATGTAGCGCAACGCCCCATTGTCGAACGCGACCGACAAGGATCCGGCGCGCAGTGTGCGCAGCGGTGCCTCGTGCTGTTCGGTGCCACATAAGCGGACTGCCAGGGAAGCTGTCGAGGTCAAATTGCCCGCTCCGTCGTGGCGTCGAAGATCGAGGCCCGGTTCATGTTGATGTCGATCGCAAGCTTCTCGCCCGGACGGCTGACGTCGTGCGCCTGCAGCTCAGCCATCACCGGCGCGCCAGCCAGTCGGAATGTCGCGTAGCTGCGCGAGCCGGTCGGCTGCAGCAGGTCGATCGTTGCCTCATAGCGAAACGTGCCCTGCTCCGGTGTGGCAGTGTGCGCCCGAGTGAGATGTTCTGGCCTCAACCCGAGCAGCACCTGCTGTCCGTCTGCGACGCCCTTCAGCCCCCTGCCCGGCGCTAAGGGCAGCAGCGCGTCCGCGAGCCGGATGGCGGCGGCGCTTCCGTCCAAGGCAAGGTTGCCTGGCAGGAAGCTCATCCGCGGCGAACCCAGAAACCCAGCGACGAAGGTTGAGGCCGGGTGCTCGAACAACTCGAGTGGCGCGCCCTGCTGCTCTATCAACCCGTCGCGCATCAGCACGATGCGGTCAGCCAACGTCATCGCTTCGATCTGGTCATGGGTGACGTAGATCATCGTTGTGGCAATGTCCTGGTGAAGGCGTTTGATTTCGCCGCGCATTTCGTCGCGAAGCTGTGCGTCGAGATTGGACAGTGGCTCGTCGAACAAAAAGATGAGGGGGTTGCGGACTATGGCGCGGCCGATGGCGACGCGCTGACGCTGGCCACCGGACAGCTGACGCGGAAAACGCCCCAGCAAGGTAGTGATGCCAAGCATGCGTGCCGCCTCGGCCACGCGCACCTCGATCTCTGGCTTCGGCATCTTGCGAGCCTTGAGGCCGAAGCCAATGTTCTTGGCCACGCTCATATGCGGATAGAGCGCATAATCTTGAAACACCATTGCCACGTCGCGATCGCGCGGCCGGAAATCATTGACCACTTCGCCGCCAATCTCGATCGTGCCTTGTGAGCTCTCCTCCAGTCCTGCGATGGTCCTCAGCAGAGTGCTCTTGCCGCATCCGGAGGGTCCAACCAGGACAGTGAACTCGCCGTCGGGGATGTGGAGGTCAATGCCGCGCACCGCATGGAAGGCGCCGTAGCGCTTGTGCAAGCCGGTGATTCTGACTTCGGCCATGCCTTCCCTTCCTATCCGCGAACGGCGCCGAGCGTCAGCCCGCGCACGAGATGTCGTTGAGCAAGCACTCCAAGGGCGATCGATGGCACAAGGGAGACAATGGCAAGGGCTGCGGCTTCACCATATTGTGCGCCCTGGAAGCCGATGAAGGCTCGGAAGACCGTTGGCAGCGTAAAGGCAGTTCGGCTGGTCAAAATCAGAGCGAAGAAGAACTCCGTCCAGCAGGCAATGAAGGCGAAGACAGCCGCCGCGACGATGCCTGGTGCTGCGAGCGGCACGGCAACGCGCCAGAACGCCTCCCATCTCGTGCAGCCATCGACGAGGGCCGCCTCCTCCATCGACTTCGGCATGCCGCGGAAATAGGCAAACATCATCCAAACCGACACCGGTAGCGTGAAGACCGTGTAAGCTAGGATCAGCCCGATATGGGTGTCGTACAGCCCGACGCCACGATAGATAAGGAATACCGGCAGGACGATGCCTATCGGTGGCAGGAAGCGCTGCGACAGGACCCAGAAGGACAGATGCCGGCCGCCCGTGTTGTAGCGCGCCAGACTATAAGCCATCAGCGTGCCGATCAGTGCCGAAAGCACCGTCGCCGAAAGCGAAATAATCAGGCTGTTGATAAGCCCGTCGAGACCGCGATAGGTGAACAGCGCAGCTTCGTAGTGGACAAGCGTCGGTGCGGCAGGGAACCAGACAGGCGGTACGGTGAGGTAGTCGTCGCTGGGCTTGATGGAGGTGTTGAACATCCAGTAGAGCGGCCACAGCACAAACACCAGGAAGAACCCCAGCAGCAGAATTCGGCCGATCGGCAACGACCGGCGTTTCCTGCGGCGGGCGGGCGCGACGGCGGCCATTAGACCGGTTCTACCTTCAAGAGCCGACGCACCAGCAACGTCACGATGAGCGCCGTAAAGATCAGGAACAGCCAACTTCCTGCTGTTGCTTGCGATAGATGAAACTGCGTGAAGCCGACGGTATAGAGATAATAGGAGGCCGTGTAAGTTTGTGTTCCCGGGCCACCGCCTGTCATGATGAAAATGGTATCGAACATACGGATTGCGTCGAGCAGACGGAAGGTCAGGGCCAGCAGCATCATCGGCCCGAGATGCGGGAGCGTGATCGCCCAAAAAGCCTGCCAGGCGTTGACGCCGTCAAGTTCTGCCGCCTCATAGAGATTGGGTGGGATTGCGGTCAGCCCAGCGAGCAGGATGACGAACATGAACGGCGTCCACTGCCAGACATCGGCGATGATCAGCGAGATATAGAGCCACGGGCGCTCCGTCATCCATCCTATCGTAACCTCCTGCCCCAATAGTTGCGTCAGGATATAGTTGGTCGGTCCGAAAGGCCGCTGTAAAAGCAGCGTCCAGGCCTGGCCGACGATGACCGGGCTGATGAACAGCGGCACGATCAGGATCGACATGATCACACCGCGGCCCGGAAAGCTGCGCACCATTGTCAGCGCCACCAGGAGACCGAGCACGAATTCGATAGCGACGCTGATGCCCGACAGCCATGCTGTCAGCAACAGCGACCAACGTGCTACTGGATCGAACACGACCCGCTCAAAGTTCTTCAATCCGACAAAGGCGTGGCCCGGCACCTGGAAGTCGTAGTTGATGAAAGATACCACCAGCGAGAACAGAAGGGGATAAATCGAGAGCGCCAAAATCAGCAGCACCGCAGGCGCCACCAGCAGCCACTTGAAGTGACGGTCTGCCCATTGGGCAAAGGCAGACAGCCGGGGCGGTGCGCCGGCGGCCTTCAAGCGACGGATCGTGGCGGTGGGCTGCATAGGCGTATCCAAAAATCACCGCTTAGCGGGGAGGTGTTGCGAGCCAAGCGCCCGCAACACCAATTGCTCCAGACAGCATGCCTCCCCTCAGAGGGTGACGGCCATGCCAAGTTTTTCCACCGTGTTGTCGGCAGTGGCGCCAGGCAGTTTCAAGAACTCGGTGTAGAAGCCTTTCTGCGAATCCACACCCAGTCGGTCGGTCGTCTCGTTCCACTCGGCGGCCGCCGTTTCAAGCGACGCCTTCGCATCCGCCCCAGCCCACACCGCGGTGCACATGCGGTCGATGCTCAAGAAGTAGTCCTGCGCGCCCGGCATGATCGGATCGAGCAGACCGACATTTGCCGAGTTGTTGAGGTTGGCAAGGTACTCCTTGGCACTGGGGAAGAGCGCGCCGTAGAGCTCGGACTTGAAGTGCGAGATGCGGTATGGGTCGCGTAGCGCATAGGGCAGCATGCAACGTGCCAGCGAGACGGGTGGCGAGCATACCCATTGCATGAACAGATACGCCGCCTCTGGGTTGGGTGAATCCGCCGACAGTGCCTTGTTGTAGCCGGTCGCATGTTCCGGATTTCCCGGAACGACGGCATAGCCGACCTTGCCAGCGATCTGCGACTGCGGAATGAAGTTGATTGCCGTGGCGGACTGCGAATAGTTCGCCGCCATACGGCCGCTAGGAGGCCAGGAATAGATCATCGCGACTTTGCCGGTCAGGAAAGCCGCCCACAAGGAAACGGCGTCGAGCTCGTTGTTACCGGGGATCGAGGCCTTGTTTGCGGCGAGCATGTTTGTCAGCGTCTTGACGCCGGCATCCGACACCAAGCCGGCCTTCATGTCGTCTCCGAACAGTTTTCCGCCGTTGGCGCGGTACTGCTGCAGAAAGTCGAACTGATTGCCAGGGCTGCCCGCCTTGCGGAAATGTCCCGCGCCATAAACCTTTGGCGCCATCTGGTCGGTAATGAACTGGGCGATCTGGGCATATTCTTCCCAGGTCTTCGGCGGTCCAAGCTTGGCGTTGAACTTCGCCTGGTAAGCCTCCACCATTTTCGGATCCTCGAAGATGTCCTTGCGGTAGTAGAGAGCGAACATGTCGCCGTCGTCGAAGAACCCCCAGATCTTGCCCTTGTAGGTCGGCAGCGCCTTGTACAGGGGATGATAGTCCTCGAGGTCTGCCGGGTTCATGTATTTGGCGATGTAGTCGTCTAGAGGGGCAATGACGCCGCCATCGGCAAGCGACGGTGTCCAGGCCGGTGAGATGTCGAGAACGTCATAGGCACCCGAGCCGGCGATGTGCTCGGCGACTGCCTTGGAGTACTGGTCAGGGTTCGACAGTTCGACGACATTCGACTTCATCCCGGTAAGCTGCTCCCACATCGGCCCACTGAAATTGCGCGGATCGAGTGCCTGCAGGCCAGCCTCGTAGGTCATGTTGAGGGTGACGCCCGAATGCGCCTTGGCCGCCTCCGCCGCGCGAAAGGCGGAACCGTCCGCCGGCCCTTCCTTCGATGCTTTTAGGGCTGCGGCCTGCGCCTGGCCGAGCGGCGACGTGGCGTCCGCCAATTCCAATGTTTGCTGCGCCATCGCCCAATCCGTCATCATCCCCAGCATCGGGCCGGACACGGCCAACATGCCGGTCATCTGACCGAAGCGGGTGATGAAAGTTCGGCGGGTGGTTTCGCCGCTCATGAAGGCGTCGACCTCTGCTTCGAGACCTGCCTGAAAGTCACGTTTTTCACGATCGTTCATAGTGCTTGGTCCTCCCATTTCCATTTGCTTCACTCGTCCGCCGGCGCTGCGGTCAAGCATTTCCTCCCGTAAGGTCGCCGCAAAGGGGCCGCGGCGGCGCGCCCAAAAATCAGTGTCCTCCTAGGTTCCGAAGCGGGCGGCGAGCCCCGACAGCCTGGTCTTCCACAGCTCGCTCGAAAGAACCTCGCGATTGACCACGCCGCGCGGCTCCCGACCGCGCTGCACCTCCATTACCGCTTTGACGTCGGCGGCACCGTTGCCGGCAAAGCACTGGTCGGTCCAGCAAAGTGCGTGCGGCGCCAGGATGACATTGTCGAGTTTGAGGATCGCATCGTCTGCGTCGGGAGGCTCTTGTTCCAGCACGTCGAGACCGGCGCCGGCGATGCGGCGCTCCTGCAGCGCTTGCGACAGCGCTTTCTGGTCGACGATCGGGCCGCGCGCGGTGTTGATCAGGTAAGCTGTCGGCTTCATCAGGGCGATCCGCTCAGCGTTGACGATGTGGTGGGTCTGAGGCGACAGGGGGCAACTGACCGACAGCACGTCGGCGCGGCGAAACAGATCCTCCAGCCCGACCAGCTCGACGCCCAGGTCGGCAGCGACCCTCTTGTCGGCAAACGGGTCATGGGCAATGAATTGCATGTCAAAGGGCTTCGCCAAGCGGAAGACCTCGGCACCGATGTTGCCGATGCCCAGTGACCCAAGCGAACGCCCGACGAGGCCGACCCCCATGTGATCGGAGCGCTTCTCGAAACCAACAGACCCTTTGCGGGTGAGCGCGTCCTTTGTCAGCAGTTTGCCGGTCAGTGCCAGCATGAAGGTGATGACGGATACGGCGACGGGGCGTCGCACGCCATCGGGCGTGATGACCAAGGCAATGCCGGCTGCGGTGCAGGCCTCAACGTCGACAGTGTCGTAGCCGACCCCGAAGCGGGCAACGACGGCCAGGCGCCCGCTCCTTGGGATGCTCGTGGCATCGAAGCGATGGGCGAGGAGGATCAGCGCATCGAAATCCTCAAGTTGGTCGGCGCGAAGCGGACTGTTTGACTCCAGGAACACCATCTCGACGCCTGTCGCATTGCGCAGTGGCACGAGATCGAAATCTGGGTAGGTCGGCGAGCCGTCCGGCTTGCGGAAATCACCGGAAAGCGCCACCCTGAATTTTACGCTGTCCATCGTCTCCTCCGCTCCTATTCGCACCCGGCCCGGATCTTGGAAACCGCGTCGGCGATCGCGTCGTGCAGAACCCAAACGTCGCCTGAATAACAAATAAAATCAAAACCTTGTGCGTAGAAGTCGTGTCCCTGCGCGACGTTGGGCACCAAGCGTCCAAGCGATTTGTTGTGCTTCTTGGCGGCGGCAACGATTTTGGCCATTGCAGCAGTGAAAGTGGGGTGGGCGAAGTCGCCAGGAATGCCGAGCGAGACGGACAGGTCGAAATGTCCGACCCACAGACAATCGACCCCGTCCAGTCCCGCGATGCCGTCAATGTTCCTGACGCCGTCGGCGGTCTCTATCAGGCAGATGAACGTCGAGCGCTTGTTGGCGGCTGAGAATTTATCAGTGACCGAGCCCGGACGGTAGCGGTCATGAGCGATCTGCAGCGCCACGCCGCGGACGCCGGCAGGGTGATATTTCATGGAATTGATGATGTGCTGCGCCTGCTCGACGGTACTCACCATCGGCGCGATCAGGCCTTCGGCCCCCATATCCATGGCGCGGGCAAGGAAATGGTAGTCCTGCGATGGCACACGCACCATAACCGGCAGGTCGGCCGCCTCGAAATAGCGGATCGCACTCTTCACCGTCTCCAGGCTGAAGCCCGAATGCTCCATATCGAAAAAGACGAAGTCACAGCCAGCGGACTTCAGGATGTGACCTATACCCGGCGTCGCGAACTCGGCGACGAGCGTACCAAGTTTGACCCGCCTGTGAGAAGTTAACGCCCTGAGACTTGGCTCTGACATGCACTTCCTCCCGTTCGCCCAAAAGGGCCAATCCGCCTAGTTCTCGTCAATGCGTGGCCTCAAGAACGAGGTCGCAGGTCATCACCAACTTGGTCACGACGAGCGGCGCGCTCTGCGTATTGAATTCGTCGAAGTGAGCGGTGCGGCAGTGCTCCTCGAATGCGGCCTCGCTATCGTAAATCTCATAGAGCAGGACCCGGTCCGGTTCGCCGCGCGCCTCCGTCACGTCAAAGCGGCGGCAGCCGGCCTCGCTGCGCATCGACGCGGTTGCATTGGCGTCCACAAGTTCGCGGAATCTGCCCCGGGCACCCGGCTTGAGGCGGAAATCGACCCAGACCACGAAGCCCCTCATCACTTGGCACCTGCAATTTCCAGATAGCGCCTGGACACATATTCCAGATGCCTGCGCATAGCCGCTTCGGAGGCGTCTGGATCGCGCGCGGCGACGGCATCAAAGATTTCGCGATGAGCCTCATAGGCCTTGCGGTCTTCACCTTTGGCCAAAGTCGTGCGCCGCTGTTCGAGCAGCCATTCGGCCAACGCCGCGTGGATAGCTGTGAAGATTCGATTGCGGGTGATCACCGCCAGCACGTAGTGGAAGTCCACGTCGGTGCGCTCGAAGCGCGTCAGGTCCCCGATCGACTGTCGGTTGATTTCAAGCGCCTCTTTGAGACTTTCAATATCTTCTGGGGTGGCATTGATGGCGGCGTTGCGGGCAAGACCGACTTCGAAAAACAAACGCGCGCTCTGGAAGTCATGAACCCCGCCGGGGGCCGAAATCATGTGACGCGCCGGCCCCGAGAGGGCGTCGATCACGAATTGGGGCGTTGGCCGAGTGACGCGGGCGCGCTCGCCGGATTTCACCTCGACAAGGCCCATCTTGCTCAGATGCAGCAGGGCTTCGCGGATTGAAGGGCGCCCGACCCCAAACTGCCGCATGAGTTCCCGTTCGGATGGGAGCCGGTCGGCTTCGGCCAGCTCTCCCTCGCGGATCATCCGCTCAAGGTGCGCTGCAACCTCGTCCGAAAGCTTCCGCGGCTTGATCAGAACTCCGATCATTGGCATACCTGTTATACCAATACGCTATGGCCCCAGAGCGCCTCTGTCAACGATCCTTCTACCAACAGACGCTCGTGACCAAGTGAGAACGGTCATTGTTCTTCCTGTCAAACGAGTATCTATCGGCGTTCGCCCAACTGAGACGCCGCACAAAGTTGGAACGAATCTGGCGTAAAATTGGCTGGGCGCATCGACGCCGGCATCGAGGAGGCGCTCGCCCGCTTTGGCATCGATACTCGTGGCGCAGCAGACGGCTGGGGAGCGACACTCGACAGCGTATATGACGGAGCGATTGAGGCGCTGACCTCCCTTGATGCTAGCTTTGCAAAGGCACTAGCGATCATCGCCGAGGGCTGAGCATGGCAGACATCGATGCTACACAGCGCGTCATCGAACATCTTTTGACGCATTTCGCCTGACCAAAAGCGGGCGCAAGCAGTCCGGCGGCAACGGGCTGTAACCGACTGTCAGGTCTCGGCAGGCATTTGAGATAGCTGCCGTTCTCCATACGATCCCCAGTTGGACGATAAGACCAAGCGTCCCAACAGCCAGAAGCGGACATCGTCAACGAGTTTAATTTACGCAGCCAGGATCGACCTCGCAGTTCGGGCCGATGCGACACCCATCCGGAACGCCATAGCTCAAAACCCCTCAAGCGCTTCAGCGCAGCGTTGCAAAAGGTCGAGCTGCGTTGCGGACCTCGGGTCTGCCGTTCGTTCTCCTCCGTCACGGCTGGTATACGGAGAACCACACGCCTTCCGTGATCCCTGACCTCTCTGGGCAGCATGATCCCGACCGCTTCCTGCAACGGAGGGCGATCATTTCCACTAAATCCAATGCTTTATGAGGAAAGCCGGTGGTACCGTTGGCTGGGATCAGTTCGCCCATCAACCAACTGTTTTTGTCACGTTTTTCCTTCCTGCGGGGTGTTGTTTGTATCACAATATGTATCACAGCAGGCAGCACAATCTCGCCGCGGATATTCCGCCGGCGACACGGACAGATGGCAACTTGCATCGGCGTACGAGGGGGCTGCGCAATTTTTTGCAGAAGCAGGAACATAGCTGCATCGCCCAAGTTAAATACCGACGGCATTGGATCACGGCTTCATTCTCGCATTTCCAGTCTGCCAGAGTGCTCCGGGATTCTTTGATGCTCGAACGAATGGGCAGGACAATGTATCGCTGTCAGCTTTTGCTATCAGCCTTTGGTCTGGTGTTGTTGACGGGTGGCCTGTTCCCACAGGGCCAAGCCATGGCACAGGCGCCCTGCCCGGCCGACCACGATAAGCTGCTCGCTGTCCTCAAGGCCAATGTGAAAGCAAGCGGCGGACCTGCCAACGGTGGCTTTGAGACCAACGAATGGGCCGCTATCGTCGCCCGCGACGGCGCCGTATGCGCGATCGCTTTCAGCGGTCCCACCGCCGATTCGCAATGGCCAGGCAGTCGCCTCGTCGCGGCAGAGAAGGCCAACACGGCCAATGGACTCAGCCTGGCGCAGATGGCCCTATCGACGGCCAATCTCTACGCGGGGGCGCAGCCGGGCGGGCCGCTTTTCGGCTTGCAGGAGACCAATCCGGTCAACCAGGCCGCGGCCTATGCGGGCGATCCCAAAACGTTCGGAAGCGCCAGCGATCCCCTCGTCGGCAAGCCGATTGGAGGCGTCGTTGTGTTTGGCGGCGGACTTGCCCTCTATGACGGCAAGAGCATCGTCGGAGGGATCGGGGTTTCCGGAGATTCCTCATGCGCCGATCACAATGTCGCCTGGCGTGTTCGCGCGGCGCTCGGCCTCGACAAGGTTCCCGCCGGGGTCAATCCCAATCGCAAGGACGCCATCGTCTACGATCTCGATCCCGGCGGCAAAAGCGCCTCGGGCTGGGGTCATCCGCTTTGTGCCGGCACCGAGGCTGACATCGCGGCGGAGCTCGGCGCCGGCGTGGGAGGCTCGATCCACAAATGAAAGGCATGCTGCACCCGGCACCGGCGCGCGTTGACGCAGGACAAGGCGCCCGCGCATTGGCGACCTGGAATTCTTTTCGCACCTGCATACTCCCGGTGATGCTGCTGGCATGCGGCCCATTCCTGAGCGGTGCCTCGGAGCCCCCATCGGCGGCGGCTATTGCGCCGCCCGCCGCGGCCGCGCCACCCGATGACGGGCAATGGACAATGCCGGCCAAGAACTACGCGTCGACCCGCTTCAGCGACCTGACCGAGATCAACGAAGGCAACGTCAAGAACCTGCAGGTCGCCTTCACCTTCTCGACCGGCGTGAACAAGGGCCAGGAAGCAGCGCCGCTGGTTGTCGGCAGCAGCATGTACATCGTCACGCCCTTTCCCAACATCGTCTACGCACTTGACCTCTCCAGGCCAGGCGCGCCGATGAAATGGAAGTACGAGCCCAACCCCGAGCCGGCGGCACAAGGGGTGGCCTGCTGCGATGTCGTCAACCGCGGCGCGGCCTTCGCCGACGGGCGCATCTTCTTCAACACGCTGGACGGCCACACGATCGCGCTCGATGCCGATACGGGCAAGCCGATCTGGAACGCTCATATCGGCAACATCAACATCGGCGAGACAATCACCATGGCGCCGCTGGTGGTGAAGGGAAAAGTTCTGGTCGGCAATTCCGGCGGCGAAATGGGCGTCCGCGGCTGGGTGAAGGCGCTGGATGCCGGAAACGGGCATGTTGTCTGGACGGCTTATGGCACTGGACCCGACAAGGATGTGCTGATCGGCCCGGACTTCAAGCCCCACTATGACATGGACAAGGGCACAGACCTTGGCGTGACGACATGGCCGCCCGAAGCCTGGAAGATCGGCGGCGGCAATATGTGGGGCTGGATCTCCTACGATCCGGACTTGAACTTGATCTTCCACGGCACAGGCAATCCAGGACCGTGGAATCCGGATTTGCGGCCAGGCGACAACAAATGGACGTCCGGTATTTTCGCGCGTGATCCCGATACCGGAGCGGCGAAGTGGTTCTATCAGTGGAGCCCGCATGACCTCCATGACTATGACGGCATCAACGAGCAGATCCTTCTGGACATGACCTGGCAAGGCAAGCCGCGCAAGGTCCTAGTCCGACCGGAACGCAACGGCTACCTCTATATCCTCGATCGAACCACTGGCGAGGTGCTGTCGGCCACAGCCTATGGCCCGGTCAATTCCAGCAAGGGCGTCGACCTGAAGACCGGCCGGCTGATTGCAAACCCCGACAAGAGAACCGGCACCGGCAAGGTGGTGCGAGACATTTGCCCGACAGCGTCCGGCCTCAAGGACTGGCAGCCATCGGCCTTTTCGCCGAAGACCGGCCTGCTCTACATCCCCCACAACAATCTCTGCATGGATGAAGAAGGCGTCGAGGTAAACTACATCGCAGGCACGCCCTATGTCGGCATGAACGTACGCATGATCCCCGGGCCGGGCGGCAATCGTGGTGCCTTCACCGCCTGGGATGTTGCCGCCGCCAAGCCGGCCTGGGTCCTGAAGGAGAACTTTCCGGTGTGGAGCGGCACCGTCGTCACTGCCGGCGATGTCGTCTTTTACGGCACCATGGAAGGCTGGTTCAAGGCGGTCAGCGCCAGGACTGGCGACCTCCTTTGGCAATTCAAGACATCGTCCGGCATCATCGGCCAGCCGATAACCTATCGCGGCCCCGATGGGCACCAATATGTCGCAACTCTGTCAGGCGTCGGTGGCTGGGCCGGTGCCATCGTTTCCGGCGACCTCGACCCACGCGATGCCACCGCGGCACTTGGCTTCGTCAACGCGATGAAGGATCTAAAGAACGCTACCACGGCGGGAGGCACGCTTTATGTGTTCCGGCTGCCTTGATGGATTGGACTTGACCGTACGTCCGGCGCGAAAGGCGTTCCAACGGGTGGCCATCGGCATGGCCGGGCTCGCCTTGTTGCTCTTGCCGGCTATTGCCAATCCACGTGAGTTGAGAGTGTGCGCCGACCCGAACAACATGCCGTTTTCCAACGCGGCCGGTCAAGGCTTCGAGAACAGGATCACGGAAATTATCGCCACTGATCTTGGCGCCAAGCTGACGTATACTTGGTGGGCGCAGCGCCGTGGCTTCATCCGTAACACGCTGAAGGCAGGCCTTTGCGATCTCGTGCCCGGCACGCCTGCCAATCTCGAAATGCTGCGCACGACCACGCCTTACTACCGTTCGTCCTATGTCTTCGTGACCCGCCAGGACGGCCCGGACGTGACCTCCTTCAACGACCTGCGGTTGCAAGAATTGCGTATCGGTGTTCAGCTCATCGGCGACGATGGCGCCAACTCGCCGCCTGTCCAGGCGCTTGGCCGCCGCGGCATCGTCGGGCACCTCATCGGCTACCCCGTCTATGGCGACTACTCCGCTCCCAACCCTCCGGCGCGCATCGTCGAAGCTGTCGCGAACGGCGAGATCGATCTTGCCGTGGTCTGGGGTCCGCTCGCCGGCTATTTCGCCCAGAGGCAAAAGGTGTCGCTCCGGATCACGCCGGTCACGCCTCGCATCGACGGACCGCAACTGCCGCTAATGTACGACATCTCAATGGGTGTTCGGCGCGAGGACGATGCGCTGCGTGGCGATGTGAATAGCGCGCTTGCCAGACACAAGGCCGAGATCGACGCGGTTCTGGCGCAATACGGCGTACCGCGTCTGGACATGGCCGGGAGTCCGGCGCGATGAGGCACGCTCTGGCGTTGTTACTGCCCTTGACGCTGACCCTGGTCGCCTGCCAGCGCGAGGAGCGCGACACGCAACCGCAATCGGCGCTCGGCTCAGGTGAGCAGCCGACGCCTGTGACCACGTTGGAGCCGGGCGGACAGCGCCCCTCCCCCACCGACAACAAGGCGGCGAGCTTCGAGGCCAACGCCTTCCACATGAGCGAGGGCAAACGCCTGTTCAACTGGTTCAACTGCTCGGGCTGCCATGCCAATGGCGGTGGCGGCATGGGCCCGGCGCTGATGGACGAGAAGTGGCTCTACGGCAGCTCGATCGAAAGCATCCACGCCACGATCCGCGACGGCAGGCCGAACGGGATGCCGAGCTTCGGCCAGAAGATACCCGACGACCAGATATGGGAGCTGGCGGCATATGTGCGTGCACTGGGCGGCAACGCGCCCTCCTCCGCCGCGCCGCAACGCAATGACGGCATGATGGTGCATCCCTCGGAAAACCGCCTGCCGGATGCCGCGACACTGGGCAAATCACCGTGAAACGCCCGGCTTCGATGACCTTCGCCCTCTGTGTCCTGCTTCTTCTGCAGGGATGCGCAGGCTGGCAGTCGGCGCTGGATCCGAAAGGCCCCGCAGCCGGCGAGTTGGCTTGGCTGATCTGGTTCTTCACCGCGCTTTGCGCGGTTGTGTGGGTGCTGGTGATGATCGCGCTCGCAGCACCGCTGGTTATGCGATCGCGTCCCGGCGATGAACCCCTCTTACTCGACGAAGCGGCCGAACGCCGCAAGATGCGCGTGGTCGCGTCCGCCGTCGGACTGACCGCCATCATCCTGATCGGACTGACGCTGCTAAGCTTTTTCGCCAACAGGACGCTGGCTGCGATCGGCTCGGAGGCTGTGCTGACAATCAGGGTGACCGGGCACCAGTGGTGGTGGGAGTTGCGCTACGAGGATGCTACGCCGAGCCGCATCCTGACGATGGCAAACGAGATCCATATCCCTGCCGGCGAGCCGGTGCGGCTGCTATTGACCTCGACCGATGTGATCCATTCCTTCTGGATCCCAAGCTTGGCCGGCAAGCTCGATCTTATCCCCGGCCACATGAACGTGCTGGATATCAAGGCGGACAAGCCGGGCGTCTACCGCGGTCAATGCGCTGAATTCTGCGGTGCGCAGCACGCCAATATGGGCACCTTCATCATCGCCGAGCCGCGCCCGAAATTCGATGCCTGGCTGAACGACCAGTTGCAGCCGGCCGGCGCGCCGGCGAGCGGCGAAGCCAAGGCCGGCGCGGACCTGTTCCTCAAACGCCCCTGCGTGATGTGCCACAGGATCGGGGGAACGCCGGCCGGCGGAACGGTGGCTCCCGACCTCACCCACATCGCCAGCCGGAAAACATTGGCGGCCGGAACGCTGACGATGAGCCGCGGCAATCTCGCCGCCTGGATAGCCGACCCGCAAGGCATCAAGCCGGGTTCCCACATGCCAGTGGCAGATCTCAACGGCGACGAGCTCAACGCAATCGTCGCTTATCTCGAGGGGCTGAAATGAGCAGCGCCGATGTCACAGGCGACCGCCACATCCCGGAACCAGACCCCGCCAAGGGCGACCTTGCTCCCGAACGTGACGGCCCCCGCGATACGGGCATGGATGATGCCAGCCTGCATCGCTGGCTCGAGCGCACCTGGCGGACGCCGTCCGGCATCGTCGGAGCGCTCTCGAGCGTCGATCACAAGGTAATCGCACGACGCTATTTGATCACCGCTTTCGTCTTCCTTGGTCTTGGCGGTCTCAACGCTGTCGCCATGCGTATCCAGCTTTCGGGACCGCAACGCGGCCTGATCGGGCCCGACCTCTACAACCAGCTGTTCACCATGCATGGCGTTACGATGATGTTTCTGTTCGCCGTGCCCATCGTGCAGGCGACCGGGATCTACCTGGTGCCGCTGATGGTGGGCACCCGCAACATCGCGTTTCCGCGCCTGAACGCGTTCAGCTATTGGATCTACGTCTCGGGCGGCGCTTTCGCCTGGGTGTCCTTTGCCCTCAACATGGCTCCTGATGTGGGCTGGTTCGCTTACGTGCCGCTGTCCGGCCCCGAATTCGCACCGGGCAAGCGCGCCGATGTCTGGGCGCAGATGATCACCTATACCGAAGTGTCGTCATTGGCCGTCGCGGTTGCGACCATCGTCACCGTGTTCAAGCAGCGAGCCCCCGGCATGTCGCTGGACAAGATCCCACTCTATGTCTGGGCGATGCTGGTCACTTCCTTCGTCGTCGTCTTCGCGATGCCGGCGGTGATGATCACCTCGACTTTCCTGATCCTTGACCGCCTGGTCGGCACGCACATCTTCAACCCGGCGGAAGGTGGGGATGCTCTGCTGTTCCAACATCTCTTCTGGTTCTTCGGCCATCCGGAAGTTTACATCATCTTCTTGCCGGCGACGGGCATGGTCTCTTCGATCATCCCCGCTTTCGCCAGGCGACCGACATTCGGCCATCTCGGGCTTGTCCTGTCACTCTTCGCTGTCGGCCTCCTGTCGTTCGGGCTCTGGGTCCATCACATGTTCGCCACCGGATTGCCGAAGCTCGGCGCAAGCTTCTTCACCGCGTCCAGCATGATGATCGCCATTCCGAACGGCGTGCAGATCTTCTGCTGGCTGGCAACATTATGGGATGGCAGACCGGTGATCCGGACCCCGCTGCTGTTTGTCTTCGGCTTCTTCTTCATCTTCGTCATCGGCGGGCTAACCGGCGTCATGCTCGCCTCGGTGCCACTGGATCTTCAGGTGCACGACACCTATTTCGTCGTCGCGCACTTCCATTACGTGCTGATCGGCGGCTCGGTGTTCCCGCTGCTTGGCGCGGCTTATTTCTGGTTCCCGAAGATCACCGGCCGCATGATGAGCGAACGCCTTGGGCGGTGCCATTTCTGGCTGGCCTTCATCGGGTTCAATGCGGCCTTTTTCCCGATGCATCTCGTCGGCCTATGGGGCATGCCACGACGGGTCTACACCTATCCGGCCGAGCTTGGCTGGGGCAACATCAACCTTTTCATCTCGGCAGGGGCGCTGCTCTTCTTCCTGAGCTTTGTCCTGTTCACTTTCAATCTTGTGCATGGCGCGTTGAAAGGCACCTCGGCCGGCAACAATCCGTGGGACGCAGGAACCTTGGAGTGGGCAACATCCTCGCCGCCGCCGAGCTATAATTTCGCACGCATTCCCATCGTCACCCATATCGAGCCGCTCTGGGCCGAGCGCGAGACGCTCCCTGTAGCGACCGGGCTCCGCGTCGATGCGCGCGAGCTCCTCATCTCCACCGTGGCGGAAGCTCATCCCGACATTCGTGAGAAATCGGCCACACCGTCGATCTGGCCTCTTTTCGCGGCGCTCGCCGTCGGTGGTACGTTTCTCTATTCGATTTTTACGCCTTGGGCCATCGTCTGGGGCGCCGCGCCGATCGCCATCACGTTGATCGGTTGGTTCTGGCCGAAGGGCGATCCGGAGGACCAGGAATGAAGCATCGAGTTGCCGCCGATCTTTCAGGACTGCCGACCTTCGGGCATGGTCCGCATAGCCCGACCTGGTGGGGCACGCTGGGCTTCATGGCGCTCGAAGGCACCGGTTTCGCGCTGGCGGCGGGCGCGTATCTCTACCTTGCGCTGTCATGGCCAGCATGGCCGCTCAGCGCACCGCAGCCGAACCATTGGCCCGGGACGATCGTCACGATTTTGTTTGTCGTCAGCCTTGTGCCCAACCACATCCTGCACCGCTATGCCAAGCAATGCTCCATTGTTCCGGTGCGGATCGGCCTGTTGGTCATGTCGCTGCTCGGCATCGCTCCGCTCGTCGTGCGCTGGTTCGAATTCGCCGCCCTCAACATCTATTGGGACACTAACGCCTATGGATCGATGCTCTGGGTGCTGCTTGGCCTGCACACCACGCACCTCATAACAGATGTCGGCGACACCATCGTGCTGACAGTGCTGATGTTCACGCGCCACGGCTATAGCGGCCGGCGCTTCGGCGATGTCGGCGACAATGTCTTCTACTGGGATTTCGTGGTCCTGACCTGGATCCCGATCTACGTGCTCATCTATTGGGCGCCGAGGCTAGGCTGAGATGCGAGCGTTGCGGTTGGGAACGTCTTGGGGTGGTCTTCTGTCAGGTCCGCTGGCCTGGGCGGTCTCGACACAGCTGAATTATGCGCTGGTGCCTTGGCAATGCAACCGCCAGGTGCCGGTCGTGCTTCCCGTGGCGCTGCTGCTCGTCTTGTTGTCGCTGCTCGGCGGGGCGCTGTCGTGGCGGGCGAAGCGGCGAGGCGGTGCCGGATTCAAACCGGAGCGTACGCGCGGCACAGAGCGCTTCGTTGCCAATCTCGGGATGTTGTCGGCGTTGCTGTTTGCGCTTGTGATCCTCATGCAAGGCAGCGCGGCGCTGATCCTGGATGAGTGCCTGCGATGAACCTGGACGCGCTGTTCCCTACTTCCATCTGCTACGGCGCCGGCGCGCCCGGGGCCGGGTGGACGCTCGCGCTGCCCATCACCCTGCCACTCGCCGTGCTTGCCTTGATATATGTCGTTGGCGCGAGCCGGCTTTGGCGGCGCAGCAGCCGCGGCAGGACGTTGCGGCTGCGCCAGGCTCTGCTGTTCACGGCCGGATGGGGCGTGTTGACAGCCGCATTGGTCAGCCCGATTCATATGCTCGGCGAGCAGGTCTTTGCGGCGCATATGATCGAGCATGAACTGCTGATGGCCGTGGCGGCGCCGCTGTTGGTCTCTGCCTGCCCGGCTGCTGCCTTGATGTGGGGCCTACCCACCCGGTTCCGGCGCATTCTGGGAATTGCCGGGCACGCCAATTGGCTGAAGGCGGTCTGGGCTTTCGCAACGCGGCCGTTCATGGCGACCATTATCCACGGCATAGCCATATGGATCTGGCACATTCCGGTGTTATTCGAAGCCGCGCTCGAACGCGGCGTGCTGCACTATGCACAGCACGCGAGCTTCTTCGGAACAGGGCTGCTGTTCTGGTGGGTCCTCTTGCCGCGTCCCGGCCGCCAGCATGCCTATGGGAGCGCAGTGATGCACCTCTTTGTCACCTCGCTGCATACCGGGCTGCTCGGCGTCCTCCTGTTGCTCTCGCCACGCCTCTGGTACCCGGATAACGCCGTAGGAGCGGCACTGTGGAATTTGAGCCCCCTGGAGGACCAGCAACTTGCCGGGCTGGTGATGTGGGTTCCGGCTGGATTGATATATGGCGGCGCAGCTCTGCTGCTGGCCGCGTTGTGGATCAAGGCGAGCGGAAGGAGGGAGGCGGCGCATGCGTACGAGCTTGTCTAAACTGCTTGGCGCGGTCATCGCCGCGCTAGTGCTGCTCGTCGCGGCCGTGGCCGGAATGACTTGGTGGTCCGATCGGGCCGCGCGCGTCCGCCACGAGGCGGAGGCGGCCACGGGCGGTGACACTGCGAGGGCCTTGCCGATCATGACTGCGAATGGCTGTTCCGGCTGCCATACGATAACGGGCGTGCCGGGCGCGCAAGGGCAGGTGGGTCCTCGCCTGGATGCCAGTCTTGCTGGCCGCGTCTTTATCGGCGGCGGGCTGGCCAACAATCCAGAGAACCTGATCCGCTGGATACGATCGGCCAGGGAAATCGATCCGCACACGGCCATGCCATCGACACGGATCACGGAGCAGCAGGCGCGCGATATCGCGGCCTACCTCTACGCTCTAAAATGATCTTAGCGGTTCATCGTCTGAACAACAACGCCGGCCCTTCTGAAGAGACCGACTATCGTTGATCCAGGATCATTCAAGCTAGGTTTGACCCTGAGACGGATCGGAAATCCGTTCACGCACGGCGTGCTCGGTTTTGTCTGCTGTGGACTTCACGATCTCGCCGAGCTGATCGGCCATCGTGTCTGCTTCCATATGTTGCCGGCCAGCTTCCTGCTTGATGGTTTCATAGGCGTCGGCGGCGGCCTGCTTGGCCTCATCGAGACCCCTGTCCAGCATGGTTCCGGCAGTATCGCGAAGCTTGTCACCAAAGGCGCCTAGTTGCTCATCCTCCGTTGTGGTATGCGGCAGCATTGCACCGATAGCGGCGCCGATGGCGAGACCGACGGCCGCTACGGCCAAGGGTTGGTCTTCCAACAGATCTTGCGCGGAGCGGCTGGCTTTCGCCGCCATGTCACCAGTCATCGAGCTTGCATTGGCAGCGCTTCCCGTCAGACCCGCCGCAGCGGCCCTTGCGGTGCCCGATATGGTATCGCCGACGCTGGTAGCGCTCGATGAGAGCGAATCCGCGGCATCGGAGAGCGTGCCGCCGAAGCCGCCGCGCTCCCCTTCATCATGTCGTCCCGGCGCTGGAGGCAATGGGTAGCCAGCCGAACCGTGGGCCATGTTTGAGGTACCGCTGCCGAACATTAGCCAAGCCAGACCCGCGCCCACCATGGTGACCGGCAAAGGATTGTCTCGGACCTGCGTCCTGAGATTGCTGAGTATGGCCGAGCTCTCCCCTCCCGAGAACAGCCCGGTGAACTCATCCAGCAATTGTCCGGGCGTCATCTTGCCTCGAATAGATTCGGCGGTCTCCATCACCCGGGCGCGGGCTGCCTCTGCCTCGCGTTCAAGTTCGGCTGCGGATTTCTCTTTCATCTCACCTGTTCCTTGATCACGCTCGCATCGCGCTTGAGCTGTTCCTGGGTCCGGTCGGGGGTAAGTTCCGAAGGCGCCATGCTGGCCATCCCGGTCCGCAGCAGGATGACGCCGAGGACCGCCACGACCACACCGACCAGCAGGGAAGACCACCCCGCGCCAAGCCCTGCCCGCGTCAGTGCGATAACGAGTGCCTGCAGCAACACCAATAGCGCGGCGAGCAGGCAGATCGCGCCGCCCAGTACTTCCGCGGCACCTGCTCCGGCTTTGGTAAGCTTTTCAGAGAGCTCTGCCCGAAACAGCCTGGCTTCGGTTTGCACAAGCGTGGTGACGTTCTGGGCCAGGTCCGTCACCAGCCCGGCAAGGCTGGTATTGTCCTGTGTGCTCATCTGTCTTGCTCCGCATTCTGAGTGGCCGGATCCTCGCCGAGAAGGTCGAAATTCTGGGAACTGTCGGCGGACCAATCGGCGGCCTGGCTGGACGTGATGTCTCCCGACGCTCCCTGAGCTGCTTCAGGACCCGCCGGCGGAGAAGCCTTGATGAACCGCCCGAGAGCCAATCCGGCCAATACCGATCCGGCAAGCAAGACACCGGGATTTTGCCGGCCAAAGGACTGCACGTCCTCCAGGACCTGGCCGAACGGCTTCTGTTTCAATGACGATGAAAGCCGCTCCAAGCCACCGGCGGCATCCAATGCGAACTTCGATGCGTTCCTTTCATCGTTGTTGGCCAGATGGTCACTGGCCGCGCGCAGTGCGCCGCCCAGCGCCGCCAAACTCGATCCGATGTCGCGCTGAGCTTCCTCCGCCTTGTCGGAAATGACATCCCTGGCTTCAGATGCATAGTCGCCAGCCTTACGGGTCACCGTGTCACGCGCGTCGTGGAGCAACTCGCTGGCACGTTCTTGTTCCAGGCGAAGCCTGTCGGAAACGTCGCTTTTCGCCTTGTCAAAATCGGTGGGCTGTCCGCCCTGATCGTTCTCACGCTGCATGGGCCACCTAGTGAAGACCGAGGAAGGAGAGGACCGCGAGCACGACAACGATAAGGCCGATAAGATAGATAACACTGTTCATGTGCACGTCCTCCGTGGCTCCCAACTTCGTGGAACCTCCGATGTTCCATTAGGTGAAGCATTTATAGCTAAGCTGAAAATGGAGAGCTCGTCAGGCACACACCAACACGAATGAGCTGCGCTGTCTCTCGTACACAGCGCCAATTGGCCGATATAACCGGGTGCGGCCGAGTCAGCGAGAAGCGCCAAGGGGGAGACAGCCAGTGCCGGCAGCCTTCGGTATTGCTAAGACAGCCTATTCGGCTGCCTGCCTGTCGATCAACTGCTCGCTCTGGGCGCCTGAACTTGGCCTTGGCGGCGAAAGCATGGGCTCCTCGCCCATTGGCGCAGCGGCAACAAGGGAGAACTCGCCCCTTCCGTCTATCGACGGTCCTTCGCTCCAACGTCCCCGCGCTGGTTCGACACCTTCGACGAAGCAATTGATGAAGGCATAGGATACCTCCTGATGCTCCTTCTCCTGCGGAAAGGAGTTGGGGACCGGCAGAGACGCGTTCAATCCGCCCATGTCTTCGATCGCCGCGAGCCACTGCTGTTGATGCATGGTGTCGCGCGCAATAAGGAAGGACAGCATGTCCTTCATGCCGGGATCGTTGGTCATGTTGTACAGGCGGGTAGCCAGTACGCGGCCGCTTCCTTCCGCGGTGACGTTTGCGACCATATCCGCGGCAAGATTGCCGCTGGCATAGACATGCGAAGCATTGAAGGGAACGCCGTTGGCGTTTTCAGGCAGTGCGGCCAGGCCGGTCGACAAGATATGGCGGAAGTTCATCCCGTTGAGGACCGAGCCGCCGACCGTGTCCGACGAGATGTCCTCCTGCAGCGAAAGTGGTGCACCCTCTAGATTGAGGGCGACCGCAGTCGCCAGCATTTCGATATGGCCGAGTTCCTCGGTCGCCGTGTTCAACAACAGGTCGCGGTATTTGGCCGGTCCGCGGCATCCCCATGCCTGGAAGAAATACTGCAAGGCGACGCGGATCTCGCCTTCTACTCCACCTATGGCCTGCTGCAACGCGCGGGCAAAGACTGGATTCGGCGTTTCCACACGAACCGGGTACTGCAATTTCTTGTCGGTGTAATACATGGCTGACTCCTGGTTTGAAGTCAGCCGAACCTCAGCTCGGACGCATTGTTCCGTAGGAGGAACGTTTAATTCCGGCAGGCTTCCCGACGGAACGTCTCGAGCTACGGAAGCTCATTGCGCAATGCGAGCCGTCCAGTCGGTCTACGCCGTGGGTGCCCATTGGCACCGGGGATCATGCGACCTTGGAAAACAGGGCGACGTCGCATCTGGCGAGGCCGTAGCGCCACCGATGATCGGTCGTGGCGACCCGGCTTTGGTAAAACAACGATAGTTGGCTGCCTTCGATCATCACCGTCGAGTGGCCGTTCTCTCCCGGCTGGCCTGGCTCCAGCACCGGGCCGATCGATACGTAAGGTCCAGCAACGTCATCAGCGATAGCGAAGAACACGCGTTGCCGGTTCCCCCGAAGTCCATTCGGCAGAAAACAAGTGGCATTGAGAAGCACCCGACCGTCCGGCAACTCGACCAGCTGTGCGCCTTCTATGCCCCATTCATAGTCGGGATCCTCTCTCGTATTATGGTGAGGGACATCATTATGGTCGAGGATCTTGCCGATCCGCTTCCAGGGACCGAACCACGAGTCGGATTGGCTCCGTGCGAGGTAGATGTCGGGTTGCGGCACCCTGGTGAATTTTGGCATCGCGGAATAGACGAGGTAGCGCTTGCCGCCAATAACTGCGGGATGCGGATCGTAAATGCCGTCCTCCTCGGTGTCCGGGATGGCAAGGATCGCCGGGCTGAGAACCACCCACTGGAATCCGTCATTGGAAACCGCGTGCTCGCACCGGCCGCCAGACTTCATGAACTCGGTCTGGATGAACATATGAAAGACGCCGCTTTCGTGGATGACGCCGGGAGCCGCAACACCACTCCCGTTGATAGGAAGTTCGATCGGCGGATGCTCGGTCCACGGTCCATAGAGATCGGGCGCCGTGGCATGAAGGATCCTCCACGTCTCGGTGGTCACCGTGCCACTTGAGCCGAAGACGTGCCACAGACTGCCATCGAAGACAGGGCACGGGTCTTTGAGATCATCGACGCTTTGCGGATGAAACAGCGGAAAAACATTGGTCGCAAAGTCGATCTTCATATCAGCCCCGGAATCTTGCCCTGCCAAAACCGAATCGCCAGTCGTGCAGGCGAATCAACGTGATGTTCTGCACATTTTATAGCCGACAAGTTCAACGCAAATACGGCAATGCCGTTCTCCACCAGCATTCCCCAGTCGCCCCGCGCCTCAAAGCCCGCCGACACACGATAGCCGTTCTCGACTCAGCGAGCGGATCTCGTTTTCGTCTATCGAGCGGCGACTGAAGGCGCTCCATTTCACCTTGGAACAACTCACCTCGTTGAAAGTTAGGAGACGGGAACGAAGTTTAGTTCTCTCCCGTCCGCGACTAACAAATGTTAGTCGGAACATAAACGACAGACTAAAGGAAGGAAATCTTCAATGGAAGCAGCCTTGGGTGGGGCAGTCGCCAGTAACCGCGCTGGCAGGGAAAATCTACTGGTTTGCTTCTCCCATTTGCGGTGGAATTTCGTTCATCAACGCCCGCAACATATCCTCAGTCTCGCCTCCATGCAGCAGAGAGTGGTCTACTTCGAAGAGCCTGTTTTCGAAGACCTGCCACAGCCGCTGATGCGGACGAGCGAGGCAGCGCCAAGCATTCTAATTGTGACGCCAGTGCTTCCGCTCGGCATGTCGGCCGCGAAAGCAGATGCCGTCCAGCGGAGATTTGTCCAGCAGATCATAGCTTCAATGCCGCACAGCCGGTTGATCGCTTGGTACTACACGCCGATGGCTCTGCGCTTCACCGAGCACCTCGACCCAGACATATGCATCTATGACTGCATGGACGAACTCTCCGCATTCAAGAATGCGCCGCCCGAGCTGGGGCAGATGGAAAAGGCCCTGCTGCGCCGCGCCGATCTCGTTTTCACCGGAGGCCTAAGCCTGTTCGAGACCAAGCGTCACCTGCATCACGCGATCTTCCCTTTTCCTAGCAGCATCGATGTGAAGCACTTTCACACTGCGAGACGCCCAGGAAAGGAGCCAACCGACCAGGCCGGCATTCCTCATCCGAGGGTCGGATATTTCGGAGTTATCGACGAGCGGCTGGACGTCGAGCTCGTAGCGCAGGCGGCGGAGACTATGTCGGACGTGCATTTCGTGATGCTTGGCCCGGTCGTCAAGATCGACCCCGCAACCCTGCCCAGAGCCGAAAACCTGCATTGGTTGGGCGCGAAGGCCTACTGCGACCTGCCCCACTATATGCGCCATTGGGATGCCGGTTGGATGCCGTTTGCACTCAACGAAGCGACCCGCTTCATCAGTCCGACCAAGACGCCAGAGTTCCTAGCGGCCGGTCTCCCGGTGATCTCGACGGCAATCGTTGACGTTGTGCGCAGCTACGGCGCTGCTGGACTGGTGGAAATCGCCGACAGTGACGATCTGGAAATCAAGCTGCGCTCCATTCTATTGCGACCTCGTGAGACGTTCCTGCCGCAAGTCGACGCCTATCTTGCGGACATGTCTTGGCAAAAGACATGGAGTGGCATGACCGCTCACATCGAGCGTGCCTATCGAGGTAAGAAGGTCATCCCTCTCCGCAGGAGTGCATAGCCATGTTCGATTGGCTGATCGTCGGCGCGGGATTTGCCGGCAGCGTGCTTGCTGAAAGGATAGCCTCCCAGCGCCACGAAAGTGTTCTCCTGGTCGACCGCCGCAGCCATGTCGGCGGCAACGCCTATGATTGCTATAATGAGGCCGGCATCCTCATCCATCGTTATGGGCCACATATTTTTCACACCAACAGCCAGTCGATCGTGGACTACCTCTCGCAGTTCACGGAATGGCGCACATACGAGCATAGGGTGCTGGCGGCCGTGGATGAGAAACTGCTTCCCATCCCGATCAATCTCGACACGGTAAATCGCCTTTACGGCCTCGACCTGAATTCCACACAGTTGGAGGAGTTCTTCGCGTCGCGGCGCGAAACCGTAGAGGACGTACGAACGGCCGAGGACGTCGTCGTCAGCACGGTGGGACGCGAACTCTATGAGAAATTCTTCCGTGGCTACACCAGGAAGCAATGGGGCGTCGATCCTAGCCAACTGAGCAAATCAGTGACGGCACGAGTGCCGACCAGAACCAACCGCGATGACCGCTATTTTAGCGACAGCTTCCAGAAGATGCCGGCCGGCGGGTACACGAGAATGTTCGAACGCATGCTCGACCATCCGAACATCAAGGTCATGTTGCAGACCGACTTCCGCGAAATTCGTGACGAGATACCATTCAACCACCTGATCTATACCGGCCCGATCGACGAATACTTCGGCTGGCAGCTCGGGCGTCTTCCTTATCGCTCGCTCCGTTTCGAGCACGTCACCCTCGACCAAGAGCAGTTTCAGCCGGTTGCCGTCGTCAACTACCCCCAGACGGAAAATTACACCCGCATCACCGAGTACAAACATCTGACCGGCCAGCAGAACGCGCGGACCAGCCTGACCTACGAATATCCCACCGATATCGGGGACCCGTACTATCCGGTGCCGCGGGCCGAAAACGAAGAGCTCTACAAGCGTTACGAAGCGCTCGGCGCAACCTGTCCCGACGTGTGGTTTGTCGGCCGCCTGGCAACCTACCGCTACTACAATATGGATCAAGTGGTCGGGCAGGCTCTGGCTACTTTCGCCCGCATCCAAAAGAGCGTCCCGGAATGGGCGAGCGCGAGGAAGGCGTCGTTGGCCGAAGGGGCGCTGTAGCTCCCCCACCTAGACGTACTTGGGAGCATCGGGCTTGGCAACGCGGCGCCAACAGCGCTCGCAACAGTCCCTTGTGCCGCTCATGTATTTAACGCGTCGGGTTCGCCGCGAACAAAGTTTGCTGGCGGGCCAATTCATCCGCGATGGGCGTGCGGACATGTCGGCTGCCGTTCGCCTGGATGACCGAAAACAATCCCACTTCCGCATGCCGCGAATTGTCCCAGCCCGGATAGGCGGTTATCGGGTATAGGCAAATACCTTCGATCGGCGCTTCGAGACCGATTGCGGCACGCACCTCGTCGCAGACATAATGGAGCCAAGCCGCCCCGCCCGATCCTTCGGAGCCGGTCTCGGCGATGAACATCGGCTTGCCGTATCGACGCGCGACCTCAATCAGCATCTCCGATAGGGCACGGTACTCGTGATGCCCCATCGGAATCGTCGGCCCGTTTAGGTACCACTGATTGTGTGGGTAGAAATTCAGGCCAACGACATCGACAACATCT
Organism: Mesorhizobium sp. M0715; assembly: GCF_040320355.1. Classification (NCBI taxonomy): domain Bacteria; kingdom Pseudomonadati; phylum Pseudomonadota; class Alphaproteobacteria; order Hyphomicrobiales; family Phyllobacteriaceae; genus Mesorhizobium; species Mesorhizobium sp. M0715. The sequence goes on from NZ_JAMYPL010000009.1 coordinate 199,023, forward strand.
TCGCTGCCCCCCAACTCTGGTTCTGCCCGGCCCAGCAGCATGTCGTAAGCTTCGAACTGTCCGAGACGGGCATTTTCGGCCCGGCGCCATTCGGTCCGCGTTCGGTCGCGAGGAGCAATGTGGATAAGCGGCTCGGCCCAGACAAATCTGCAAGCGGGATCGACCTCCCGCATTGCCCGAACGCCAGCTATTGCAGCTTTCACGAGGTGCCGCTTGAACCATCCCCGCTTCTTCGGGCCGACGCGCGGGAAATACCCGACCTCAACAGCCCAGGCGAAAAACGAAATTTCGTTGATTGGGCACAACAGAGGCGCTGTACCGGCGATTGAACGATGGACCCTCACAGCTTCCGCAGCGAACGAGGCATAGGCATCGATGAAATGCATCGACCCCTGTTCAACGTGGTCTGGAGATCCGTAGTGGAAAATGTCCCAGATGACCTGGACACCTGCCGATTGCGCTGCTTCGACCATCGGCGTCCAGCTTGACCAGTCATAGGTCCCAGGAGCGGTTTCGATGAGGTGCCAGCGCAAACCGTCGCGGATGGTACGAAGACCGAGTTCGGCGCAACCGCGGTAGTCGCCCAGGGCATGCAAATAATGCGACGTCGCGCGGATAAGATCGAGGCGAACGCCGTCCTTGCGCCGGTGCGACGAGCACTCAAAGCCAGCCATGAAAAAACTGGCGAACGCCGACGTGCCCGCAATCGAAGTCAAGCCATCGCTATCGCTTTGTGCTGCTTCGCTCATGCGGCAACCCCTTCTCATTTGCCATGCTGCACCATCGTCCAGTGTATTACTCAGGGCCAAACCCGGATGGTCGAGCCTTTGTTCCCCGATCGAGCCCACCGAGCCGGTGGAGCAGACAGGAGCCAGGGAACAAGGTGCGCCGAGGCAAGTTCGGGACCGAGCCGTCATCGATTGTCCAGCGGTTACAACGGAGGCAGGGAACAGCATGACCGTTCAGATTCGACTTTCCGACATCGACCATGCCAGGCGCGAGGATCGTGGCGACGGCGTCTGGAGCATCGCGCCGGATTTGGCCTATTTGCGGCTGACAATCGTGAATGTCGTGTTCTTCGGCGCTCCCGGCAGCGGAGATCGAAACTGGGTCCTGATCGATACGGGTTTGCCGACGTCGCGAAGCAGCATCCTGGCGGTCGCGGAAAAGCGCTTTGGAGCCGGCGCGCGGCCCGCCGCGATCATCTTGACCCATGGCCATTTCGACCATGTGGGAGCGGTTGTGGATCTGGCCGGCACATGGGATGCGCCCGTTTTCGCGCACCCGCTCGAGCGTCCCTATTTGGACGGAACCGGGTCCTATCCACCGCCTGATCCTTGGGTGGGGGGCGGCCTGATAGCGCTGCTTTCGCCACTCTTTCCTCGTGGCCCAATCGATCTCGGAGATCGCCTGCAACTCTTGCCGGCCGACGGATCGGTCCCCGGCATGCCCGGATGGCGCTGGCTGCACACGCCCGGGCATGCGCCGGGGCATGTCTCTCTCTGGCGCGAAGAAGACCGCTCGCTGATCGCTGGGGACGCCTTCATCACCACGGGTCAGGAGTCGGTCTATGAAGTCGCCGTTCAGGACTTGGAGATGCATGGTCCACCGCGCTACTTCACACCGGATTGGGATGCGGCGGAAAAATCCGTGAAACAACTGGCTGCGCTGAAGCCGCAGATGGTGATCAGCGGACACGGAGCGCCAGCTGCGGGAGTTGGCATGCGCCAAGCCCTCGACAGACTGGCTGAGCGGTTCACGGCATTCGCCGTGCCGCCGCGGATGAAGTTCGTGCGTGAGCCAGCCACTGTTTCAAATAGCGGAGCTTAGCGGAGCGCCAGGAGCTGTATTGCCGCTCCAAGGTGCTTGCAGATTGTCTCGGCGGAACAACCTCGTAGCGCCAGTTGGGGCATATGTTCCGTTGCGGACGTCAAAGCCTTGCCGAATTGGCGCCAATGGTTATCTCAGCGACAATTTCGAACACAGCCCATGTCATAGGTTAATGCGTGGCTCCGCAGGCTCCCCTATGGGCGGCATAACTGCGGGTTCGATTGTGCGGCGGTCCAATCACCCGCCGAACCGGGCCCGTTCTCCGCCGCCGCTCTGTAATGTCACGGAACTTTCAGCGCGATTGCAAGTTCGATAAATAACATAAGCTAGGTAGCCAATTTGTCTCCCACCTCATCCTCGGATGTACTTATCCGCAAACTCCTGAGCATCTCGGATGTTCGACAGACCGACATCGACGTTTTGAAGAGCATCCCGATCCAGGAGAAGGATTTTTTGCCCAACTACGACCTAGTGCGTGAGGGGGACCGTCCTGTCAGTTCGTTTGTCGTTTTGGATGGCCTGCTCGGTTCCACCAAACTTACCGGCGACGGCAAACGGCAGATTACATCCTTCTTTGTGGCTGGGGATATTCCGGATCTGCACGGACTGCATCTGTCGGTCATGGATTGCAATTTTACGACCCTCACAGCAGCTAGACTGGGCTTCATACGACATGACGCTCTTCGCGCCGTTTGCGAACAGCATCCTCGAATCGCGACGGCTTTTTGGCGGTCGACCCTGATCGATGCAGCTATTTACAGGGAATGGGTCACTAATGTGGGAAGACGCGAGGCATACACGCGCATGGCGCACATATTGTGCGAATTGATTTTTCGCTTGCGCTCGGTTGGACGCATCCAGGATCACGTCGCGGATCTTCCCATTACCCAGGCAGCCCTTGGCGATGCATTGGGCTTGTCCACAGTCCACGTCAACCGAATGCTTCAGGAACTTCGACGTAGAGGCCTCATCGCCACCACAGGATCAAGAGTGCATGTTCTGGATTGGCTTGGCCTCACTCATGCAGGTGATTTCGACACGACCTACCTGCACCAAAGGAACCCTGCAGTTTAGTGGTGACGGAAGCTCTCGCATGGCACGATTTTTCTTTGATAGTGGCGATCACGATCTGGTCTTCGAGGACCAAATCGGCATCGAATGTGCCGGTTTGGAGGAGGTGCGCCGCGTGGGCTTCGAGGGTCTTATCGACCTTACGAGAGATGCACTCACTGAGGTGGACGGGCAGCAAGTGTTTGTTGAAGTGCGGAACGAAAACGGCGACAGGATTCTGAGGCTGAGCATCTCGCTTCAGATCAAGTTGATGAGGTGACGTGCGCACCGGACTTGCTGCGTCAGAAGGCTGCCGAGCGACGGCACATAAACCCGAACGCCGCGTGATCGGACAGTCGCACGAAGATGTCGCCGCATTTGCGACCTACAGGCAAGCTTCGGTTCCCCGCAGGGAAGAAATCGGCAAGGCACAGCAGAAGGCCATGGCCCGTCCGATACTTGGCCCAACCCGACTGATTTTAATCGGTGTCGCGTATTTTTTGATGAAGTTCTGGAACGCGCACTTTCGGCGCTCGTTCATGTTGTCTCAGCAGTGGGTGTCGAAGTGCAACGAAAAGCGAACGAAGCAAGCCGGGTAGCGAAAGGCCAGGAACTTGAGGTCGAACATCTGGTCGAGCTCACGGACATTGACCCCAAGCAGGCCCGAACGCTGCTTCGCAAGCACGGCGCCGATTGGCCGAAGCTCAAAGACGAGGCGGAAGCTCTGAAGAAGGAAGACTAATCGTCACCTTCCCAGCGGTTGGCGAGAAAGCTGTTCTAGCTCATCCTCGTCCGTGATCCCCGCCTGGTAGTAGGCCAGAATACGTGATGCCCGGCGTTCCCTCTCGGTTGCGGTTTCGTTTTTGATTTTGCTGCGTGCGAATACGCGACTGAGTAGGGCAAGTTCTGATGGCGTGAAGGCGTCTCTATGCATCGCATCTCAACTCCGCGCGCCGCCCGTCTCGAGAGGGGCCGAGGCGGGCTGAAGCTGTGGTTGCAACCTCTGATGCCGGCCAGCAAGAGATCGCAGAACAGGTCGTCCGGCGCGCGCTAACGCTGGACGAGAAAGAATGTTCCACGTGTTTTCTTAGATGGAAAGCCCGCCCCGGACAAAGCCGAGACGGGCCGAAGCTGCTTCGGCAGCCTCAAGGCCCAGACAATGAGGGAGGATTGTAGGCCTGCAGCCAAACCTCGTGCCGCAGTGAATGTTCCGCGGCTGTAACTATTGGCGGGATCATCTGCTGCGATTGCAGGGCGCGGCAACTTCTTGTCGGCCGGGGTCGAGACGTTCCGACGCGCCGTCAAGCGGCCGACATCTCGATCAGCCGCGTGGTTTCATGTTTGTTGAGAAGGCTGATCTGCAAATCCAGTCCGCTCGGCGCTCTCCAGCTCTCTATGGGCATGCGACGCGGCAATGGCAGCCTGTCCAAAAGCGACGGCTATCTGGTTCAACGCTTTGACAACGTCACCGATGGCGTACATGCCGTGGATGGAACTCTGCTGATGCTCGTCGACTGTGACATAGCCGTCTTTACAACATCTTGCGCCAACGGCCTCGGCGAGTTGAGAACGAACCTTGCATCCCAGTGCCAGATAAATGGCATCGAAGCGGTCTGACGTCCCATCTTTCAAAATCGCCTCGCAGCCGTCTGCTGCCGGGCAGAGCGTGTCGAGAGCGTCACCGACGACTATGCCTCTTGCCCTCGCCGCACGACGAGTGCTGGGCGAAAAGTCGGATGCGTCGCTCCCAAGCATCGTTATGAGCGGTGTAAACCGACTGAGGAAAATGGCTTCTTTCAAGGCTCTCACGTCGTGCCCGACGACCGCAATCTTCTGGTCGATCGCCTCATACCCATCGCATACCGGGCAGAGTCGAACGACACCTGCGGCAATTGCCTCGCGTAGACGCGGAATGACGGGTGTCGTGTCGGTGATCCCTGTCGCCAAAAACACCTTGCGTGTCCGGATTGCGCCAATCGAGGTCTCAGTGACGAACCCCCCATGGGCAGGGGCGAGGGAATAGACCTGCCCTCCAACCAGAGTGGCTCCATACAAGGTGGCGTGACGTCGAAGGCGATCCAGAATATCGGCTCCACTTATCCCTTCGGGAAAGCCAGGACAGTTATGGCTCGTTGGGATCAAGGCGGCACGAGGATCGCCGGCATCGATCACCAGCACGCGATGGCGAAAACGGGCCAGATATTGAGCGGCGGTGAGTCCTGCCGGCCCGCCTCCGACGATCAGGACATCTTCGGTCTCGGCGGCCGGTCGACTGACGTGGCTATCGTGCATGGTTCGGCGCATCACCGGCGAACGATTTGGTTCGTGCGATGTTCCAAGGGCGGTTTTCGAGACATCTGGCTCGACGGCGACAGCGTAGACACCAGGCTTCAACCCGACCGCAAGACGCCAGGCTCCTCTGTTTCCTTGAACTCTTCCGTATCCTTGGGCGCAGCGACCAGATCCTGGAATCCGACAGTGGCGACGAGATAGCCTGCCTCATCGTAAACCTTCGTCACCCAACTGGTCGGGTCCACGCCGTCGACAATTCCGTCGAGCATGGCCTCTTTGGCAGCGCGCTTCGCCTCCCTGACAGCCTCATCTCGATCAGCCATATCGGCGAAGATTGCAGGCTGCGACATGCCTTCGATAAACTCGAAGCGAAATTTCGGCATCGGTTGCTCCAGTCGGTGTGCCAGCGGATCGGCCATTTCTGGCAGGTTTGACGGTCAACGCGGCGGTGTCGAAAAGGATGCAGCGGGTGGTGTTCGCATGACCATCCAACGTCAGGCAGCGTTGCTGCGTCCCATCTCCCAATCGTCCCGCCAACGTGCGCGCACGGCAATCATCAGCGTGGCCGCTTCCGTCATTCCTGTTTGGAACAGCCTGATCAACTCTCTTGCGACGGCATAGGCCGCCGCCGTGTCAGGCAAAATGGCAAATTCCTGGCACAGCGCGTCAAATGCCGCGCGAAGGATATTCAGGTCACTGGGGTAGAGAGCTTCTGTGTTCATGCGGATGGGTCGGTTAAGCATCAGGCTCCTCCAAACGGGCGAGAGTGCGATAGTCGCTCCAAGCAGCGAAACCCGTTACACAGCCGCGGACCACGGCTTTATGCGGCACAGCCCACCAGCTGTCATTAAACTATGATGCACTCGGCCGTTGTTCATGCGTGAAGATCGCCCACCGCCCATTCATCGCTTAACCTTCGCAAGGGTGTAGACGGCGAAGCCCTATAATCCAGCGACTATAACTCTTCGCGGCGCGATTGATGGGGCACAACGTGCAGCAGAATTTACCAAGCGCAACCGCAGGTGCCGAAGCGGCTGAATCCAAATCGCCTCGTCGCCGATATGAGCGTTTGCTGAACCGAACGCTTGGCGAGACTATCCAAATCAAGACCGTTCTCGATGCCGGATGGCATGTGGGAGGGCCGACGCAGGACACCTGGAAAGCGCGCGCTGCTCAACTGTACCTTTTGTTGATTCATGGCGGGGGGATATAATGCCCCGCGGAACCAGGGGCACTGCCGCGAGTTCTTTGGAATGGCAAATCATCCGGTCACGAGCGCCCTTACCTCAATCGGCACATTGACTTCCCGTCCCGCAGCGTTCCTGGTGTTGCTGGCCTATGCAATCCTTTGGATGATTTTCGAGCGACAGAGCTTGGATTGGCATGGAGCCGCTACATTGTTTACTTGGGCGATGACGCTGTTCATCCAGCGCGCGGAGCACCGCGACACTCAAGCGATCCACGCCAAGCTTGACGAGATTCTGCGGTCAGATCACGCGGCTTCAAACATCACGCGGATCGACGATGAAGAGCCCGAGGAGATCGAAAAACATCGCCATCGCCGGCAGCGGGGCGATTGACGTGCAGCCTTTCGGTTCCGTTGCGTCAGGCGCCCGCAAGAAGACCTCCGGTATTGAGCTTTGGCGAAAGGTGCTCATCTATCTGGCCATTGCCACCATCGCCAGCCTGCTCACGGTGTTGATCATAAATCTCACTCCAGAGTCGCGCGTTCTACGATCAATCGTTCCCCATCGGTTCGACGCTACGGATCCCCAATTTTCCAAGACGATGAGCAGCTATTCGCAAGGGCAGATGTTCGGTTCCAATGCGGTCCAAACTCTCATCAACGGGGACGAAATATTTCCGTCAATGCTGCAAGCAATCGGGGCGGCTCGATCCAGCGTCGACATCGAGACATATATTTATTGGTCGGGAGCCATCGGCTACGAGTTCGCAATCGCATTGGCGGCCAAGGCCAGCGAAGGCGTCGAAGTCCGCGTGAACGTCGACGGGGTTGGCAGCCTTCCCTTCGACGAGGACTTGATCCACATCATGACCACGGCCGGTGTGAGGTTCGAACGCTATCGGCCGCTACGCTGGTATACGTTGGACCGTGTAAACAACCGAACTCATCGCAAGCTGCTGATCGTCGATGGCCGGGTCGCTTTCACTGGCGGGGTCGGCATTGCCGATAATTGGCGCGGGAACGCACGCAACTCAAATGAATGGCGCGACACGCACTACCGGATCGAAGGACCCGCCGTGGCCGCATTCCAGGCGGCGTTCGCCGAAAACTGGCTGGAGACGACCGGTGAGACATTGCAGGGCGCGAAGTTCTACCCTGCAGTTGCGCCCGCTGGTGGGCTCGATGCCCAACTAATACTTTCTTCGCAGCCAAACGGCTCGGAGAACATGGAGTTGATGATGTTGGCGGCAATAGCCGCGGCCAAGGATCATCTGCGCATCGGCATGGCCTACTTCGTGCCGGACGACATAGCCCTGCAGCAGATTCTTGATGCAAGGAGGCGAGGCGTCTCGGTCGATATCATCGTTCCCAATTGGCTGACGGATGTGCCTATAGTGCGAAAGGGTTCACGTTACTTCTGGGGCGAATTGCTCAAGGCCGGTGTGCGCATCTTTGAGTTTCAACCCACAATGTACCATCCGAAGCTTTTGATCGTCGACGATGTCTGGGTGAGCTTTGGTTCGGCTAATTTGGATGAGCGTTCCTTGCGCCTCAACGATGAGGCCACTCTGAATGTCTACGGCATGGAATTCGCGCGGACGCAAATAGACGTTTTCAACGAGGACCTGAAACGATCAAGGCAGGTCAGTGTGGAAGAATGGCAAGCTCGTCCGCTAAGCGAAAAGGTCACCGACTACTTTGCGAGCAGGTTTCGCTCCCAGCTTTAATAATAGCGAGGGTGCGGAGATGCAAAGCCCCCGCAATTGCTCGCCATTGGTATTGATAGACGCTCTCGGTCGAAGTTAAACGCCGTGCCGTGGTTCTGCACGGATGTGGAGGGCCTAAAATACTTCAATCACCTTACGGCTTCTCTTTTTTGAGAGCCTGGATGGATTTGCGATGAATTTGCGGTTGCGCCGGCGACGTCTCCACCAGATGCTGTGCAAGCCTTGCTTGTCTCAGCCGCGCCGTCTTCTCGGCTCGTTCCGCTCGTTCCGCTCGTTCAGCGTCCAGCATCTCTTGGCTGATACGCTTGGCGCGGTCGTATCTTTCCTTGTCGTGATTGCGAGTCACGGACACCTCCTAGCCAGCAACAGAAATCCTGCGAACCTTTTTGGTGACACGTGGCTTGCGTTCGATGGGACCGCGCGTGACGGCTTGTGCGAGGCGCGCTTCCTTCAATCGCGCCGTCTTGGCGGCGCGCTCAGCACGTTCCTTGTCGACAATGAGTGCTGCAGCCGATGTGGTCTTCTCGTTGCGACCGTCATCATTGGTCCGCGGCATCTCAGCGCCTCGCCTTAATTCTTGTCGCCCGCAGTGCCATTTTGTACCTGGGTCGTGCTCTAACCTGATCTATCATCCTCTTGGCGGAGCTTTTGCCTGCATGAGCCGGCTTCTTGCGCAGGTGGTTGTCGTTGTCCGCTTGTGGGATGGCCATCTCGGTTCTCCTATGCGGGCCCAACTTCGAAATGGCGGAAGTGTTCCCAGCCAACTCGCAAGTTGCTGGGCTATTTTCGGATGCAGCGGCGGATCCCAAGGCATGCGATCCGGGCCTGGCGTCGTTTGCCAACTCGCGTCCAGCGATTGATAACGACCCACCTTGCAGGTGCGCGAATGAGCAGCGGGACTGCTCGAGGCAGGTTCATAGCTGATTTGACGCTTGGAACACGTTGTCGGTCTTTAGGTTGTCCAAACGGTGTGACGCCGCAGGTGTCGACGATGAACTTTCCTTGCGACGCGATGGTTCACACTTTACTGCAGCAAGGATCCCACGGAAACGCATAAGCTCGGCATTGCAGGGAATTGGGCGCTTGGGTCGTTGAACCACTACCGGGTGTGTCTGTAGTCAACCTTACAGGCAGCTGCAGTTCCAGCCGAGGAGCACGGTTCCAAGCGCATACGGGACCAGAAGCAAACCTATCGACACCCAGAAAGCCGGCTCTGCCAAGGCGGCCATGTCCTTGCGAAACTGCTCCATAGGGCTACCCCGGCAACTTCGACAAACGAATAGAGCTAATCTGGTAAGGCCTACGGCCCGCTTTTGGCATCTTCGACCTCCAGCGCATCCATGAGGGCTGCCACATCGGTGGGTTCGCCATCGGCGTCACCATGCACCCTAGTTCGGGCGTTCTTTAGCGCTTGTTCGATCGCATCTTCAATGTTACCGAGCTCGTCCTCACGCACCTCGCGACCATAACCGGCCGCTTCGGCATCCTGCTCGAATTGCTGGACAAGCACGGCGAAGCTCACTTCCTCTTTGCCAGCAAGAGTGCCGACATTCTCCTGCAGCCAGGTTTCAAAAAACACTTTGGTCGCGTTCATCGGATAACTCCTCCGCCGGATTAAGCGCGGCGGCGATCCGAAGTTCCGCAATGTCGTCACTTTCCCAATCAGCAAGGGGATATGCTCATGGTGGGCTTGGCTGATCATCTTACGAACAGACGCTCGTGCGCTGACATTCATGGAAGACAGCCTGAACTTTCAGGGGTTCACATGGACCGGGCGTTTCATTTGATCTTTTGCGCATCCGGCGCGAACAGGGCCTGCCCCGCCAGCTTCGCGTGCAATGCGCGGGCCAGGTCAAGATGTTCCAGCACCGTCGGCAGCTTTTCGGAGGCGAAGCGCTGAAGCGCTGCATCCTCGCCCGAGCCTATCTCCCAAGCCAGGAGTTGCGCCGTCTTTTGGTGATCGACGATCTGCGCTCCCAGGTAAGCCAGCTCAAACGCGGTGCCGTCGAGTTTTTCGAGATCGGAACGGATTTTTTTGTGATCTGGGTCGAGCCCTTCGGGAAGTGGAATTTTGCTTTTATCTGCCACGGATTTCAGCTGCTCATTGGCCTTGTCGTGATCATCGACCATCCGATTTGCAAATTCCCGAACCCCATCGTGACTTGTCTTTCCAGCCGCGAGCCGACCTAGCTCTATCTCGGACCTGCCGCCTACCATAATCAGCTGGGCGAAAAGCCGATCCTGATAATTCGTCTGATGCGGTGCTGGAACTCCAGGCTTCTCCATACTCGTATCGGGAGCAAGGCCGGCTGGATTGCCGATTTGCGCCAGCGCACAGCAGGGCGACAATGCCAGGGCTACTGTCATTACGGCAGCACGCATGATGTCCTCCATTCAGTACCGAATTAACCCTTCGGCCGCGGTTTCCCCGGTGTTCTAGAGCGTGAGCAGATAGGCCACCAATGCATCCTTTTCCGATTGGTCGAGCTTCGTTCCGAGCACCAGGTTGAAGAACTCTACGGTATCGCCCAGCGTCATTAGGCGGCCGTCATGAAGATAGGGCGGAGAATCCTTGATCCCGCGCAACGTGAAGGTCTTGATCGGTCCATCCGGTATGGCAACCTGATCGTTGAACGTCTGGCCAACTTTGTAGAATCGCTCAAGCTTCAGATCGTGCATGTTGTTGTCCATGAAGGACAGACTTGGAACATGACATTCGCCGCAGCGGCCCTTTCCCATGAACACCTGCTCGCCCTTGATCTCCAGCGCATTGGCGGCAGCCGGGTTAAGTCGTCCGAACGGATCGAGCTTCGGTGCCGGCGGAAAATCGACGATGTTCTGCATCTGCGCCATCATCGCAACCTGGTTGGGCCGATCCGGCAGATTCACGCCCTTGCGGGTGGCGCTCACGTGATCGCCGTTGAAATAGGCAGTGCGCTGTTCGAACTGCGTAAAGTCCTCCACGGAACGCAGCGAGCGTTTGGACCCGTGGATCTGCTGGTTGAACAAGCCGCGCAGACTGGTCGTGTCGAGCCGGAAGCGCTCGGCTTGCGGCCGCACGTCCGGGGTAAGGTGAAACGCCGCGTTGGTGTGGAAATTGGAATGGCAATCGAGGCACGCCACACCCGTGCTTTGCATCGCTACCTTCCTGTCCTCGGTCTGATTGAATTCCTCCTGCGGAAATGGCGTCAACAGCAGACGAAGCCCTTCCATCTGCACGGGCGTGATGATGCCGTTCATGTATTCGTAGAAGTTGCGTATCGTCAGCAGATCACCTCGCGACACATCGCCAAGCTCCGGGTGCGTGGTGAGAAATATTGGAGGTGGAAATTCCGGCGTAAGATAATCCGGCAGGTCGAAATCGACATCGAAGCGACGCAGATCCCGTCCTTCATCAGCGCCGATCTCTCTAATCTGACTTTCAGGAAAGACCTGACCTCCAGTGGCCTGCTTGATGTGCGGCAACGGCAGGAAACCTTGCGGCAACAGACCACGATCACGAATTTCCTGAGGAGTTTTCGTTGCCAGGCTGCTCCAGGTTTCGCCTGCCGGCAGTTTCACTCGCGAGCCTTCTTGCACAGCTTTGCGCCCGCCCGACATCATGACGCCCCGCATCGGCCGGTCAGCCAGATCGTAACGTCTCTCAAGCAGGCCGCGTTGCCGTTGTGTCACTGCCGGTTTTTGCGCTTCGTCAGTCTCCTTGACCGCGGAAAAAGGCAAGCTTGGCAATGGACGATACGTCAAATCCGGCGGCAGCGGGTCCGAAGCAACATTGAGCGCGAATGTCGCAGCCCCAAGCAGGACTGGCAAACCAAGATTGAAGATACGCGACATATCTCCTCCCCACAGCGTTGAATTTGACCCCAACCAGTGCGCGCCAGCTTTGTTCCCGAGCTTGGGAAAAAGCCGATCAGCCGCCGACTGGACAACGCAACGCATGATCGTCCCACGCTCGGCTTCTCGATGATCACCGGTGTCGCTGTTTTGGAAGTGCGTCGATCTGCTTGCCTGAACGCGGACCACGATTGTGCTGCTCGAACTATTGCCCGCGATCCGTTCTCGCCATTTTCTGGCTGGTGACTGCACGCCCGCCGATCGACTGGTGCCCTGTAACCCTGCGAAGCTATTCTATCCCGACAGTTCGGATTGAATAACCTCATCGGTTGGCGACCCATCAGACGTGACTGCGCTTTTGACCCGGTCCATCCCGAACTGAGCGACCTGAACCATCATGGCCTTGGCCTTTGCGATGAGTTCGTCGTCGGGAAGACTATGCCCGGCCTGCAGGGTGACTGTAATAAACTCGCCGCCCTCCCCGCGGAATTCCACGACCGGTGCCTGGTCTCGGCTGACGACAATTTCCATCATCTGCATAAGAACCTCCTCCTCGCTTCGACTGTAGCGGCCAGCCGAAGCTAAACGCACGGCCGTCTAATCCTTGACATAAGCCCCAGGTTGGCGACCGCCTCTGGGCGCCTTGGCGTCTTTCGAACGCTCGGCGATCGCAGGACCTGCTCCAGAGGTTTTCTCTGCGGCCGGTGAAGGTGTCGCCTGTTTTGGCGGGGTCCTACCGCCCGATTTTTCGGGGCGGGGTGATATGCCAACTGAGGCTTTGTCTGAAGAAGTCATGGCTCGTTTCCCTGGCTGCGAAATTCCATTACCAACCTGCGAAACGCCGTGACGTTCCATTGCAATTCGTTCGTGAAAACAAGATCTCCGCTGGTGAACCTGGGGCCTCGCTGAGCCAACGGGCTGTTTTCGCGAGACAAACGGCAAATGCCAGCCAGCTCGGGCAAGACAGAGCTTAGCCTGACACATGGCAGCGTGGCAGCAGAATACGAGCCAACACGAAACTCGTAGAGATACCCATCGCCGAACGCGGTGACGGCAGCAGCTTCGGTCATTCTGCAGAATGCGTTTCCAGCGCCGCGGCAATGCCCATCGCCCGAGGTCCAGGAGCCTGAATCCAGCGCCGACCAGCAAAAGGCTCGCGATACAGGCCGAGGCCGCAGTTCAACCGATGAGGAACAATATCTCCCTTTGAAAGTTCTGGCCGACCCATGAAGGAGATATGAAATGTCAGAATCGCGCGAATGGCTTGTCCAATGGCTCAGGGATGCTCACGCCATGGAAGAGCAGGCCGAGACCATGTTGAATGGGCAGTTGAACCGAATTGAGAACTATCCTGAGCTCAGCGAACGGATTCGCCAGCACGTCCAGGAGACCAGGCAGCAGGCTGCTCGGCTGGAAACCTGTCTCGACCGCATCGGACAAGGATCTTCCACACTGAAGGATGCCGGCGGCAAGCTGACGGCGATGGCGCAGTCGCTCAGCGGGGTCTTCGCCGGTGACGAAGTGATGAAAGGATCGCTTGCAAGCTACACGTTCGAGCACATGGAAATCGCCTCCTACACAATCCTTATCGCCGCTGCCAAATCTCTGGGTGAAGCAGAGGTCGCCCAGGTCTGCGAAGAGAACCTGCGTGAGGAAGTCGCAATGGCGGACTGGTTGAAAAGCCATATTCCAGCGACAACCGAGCAGTTCCTGGCGCGGGCCGACTCGGAGAGTGAGAACGCCAAGCGTTGATCAGCCGGTAGCGTCATTGCTAAACAAGCTCGCGCCTTGCGCTGAAGCTCGGCGCAAGGCGCATCGAGGTTGAGCCGTTACCGCTGTGAAAGGCACTTCAAAGTAGGCAGCGCGTGAGTAAGTTTTCCGATTAGCTCTCCGTGCCGCGATAGTATCCTTGACGCCAATTGAACTTGAAATTCCGGACGGAATTCTCTGCCATGTGCCGCTCCTTGAGAGCCCGCCGAACTGCCCATCATACGGATGTTGCTATCGCCCACTTTTTGGCGACAGTTCCCCATCCCCAACCATCTCCGCCAGCCGGCTGAGGAAGTCCACCAAAGCAGCTTGCGGCTCGTCGATTTCGCCGACGACGACCGAAATGCCCCAACGCCCAAGAACGGCCTCCTCCACAGGGTTTCGGCTGGTCATGAGGATGAACGAGGGCGGGCGATCTTTCTCATAGCCGGACCGATGCCACGTCTGCCAGAGACGGTGCAACAGCAACCGAATATTTGGGTCGGAAAGGCTATAGCCAATGAAGAGGATCGTGCTGCCGAGTGCATCCGAGCGAAAACGCACGTCCAGCGGAGAATTGAAGGAGAGGCGATCGAGGTAGTCCGTTTCGGTGAGGACGAGGGACGAATCCTCGTCGAAATCACCATGGAACTTGACGATGTGGGTAACGCCTTGGCGGGCCTGCGCTACATCGCGTGCATTGGCCACTTTCACGTAGTCCCGGCCGTATATCTCATAAGCCAGTTCTAGGTTCCGGTCATAATTAGTTGTGTAGATGACAGGGAAGTCGAGCCTCACGATGAGACGATGCAACTCGGATTTCTCGATCCGGTCCTTGGGGACGGACCAGTTTCTGTCCATCCAACTGCGAAGTGGCCCGATGCTGCCATGCTTGATCCGATAGTACTCGGCCAGGGTTTGAAAACGATCGCGTCGCGTGGAAAATTCGTCGTCGACGCCGAGCTCCTTTGCCATTCGCTCTATCAGCTTCTCCCAGGAGGGTAGTCCAACACTGATCGACACCCCTGCCCCAACAAACAGAATTGCGCTGCGATGGCGAATTGCGTTGGCGAGCGAATCTACAGGGTCATCGTTCATCAAGTCTTTTGAGGCCACCCGCGCAGGTCGACCTTCCTCCCTCACATCTGGTCGTTGTTAGGCTGCTTGGTGATCCCCACCTGCCTGGCCAGCTCGGAAAACGGTGGCACACTCGCTTCGAACTGCTTGGTGTTAGCCAGCCGCAAAAGACGCAAAGGGAAACACACTGCGTCGCGGTTAGCAGGCGACATATCCTCGAAGAGGCGCTCATCAACCGTGAACGAGGCTTCGGCGTTTTTCAACGCCGTGTCGATATCATCGACCGAGAGAAGGCCTCTGCGGACCAAGGCGTTATTGACGGCCGCGACCGCCATGAGCAAACCTTCCAATTGCAGGTTGGCGACGTTCATGGGCCATGTCCTTCATATCGTTGGAAGCCCGTCGATAGATAATCCTGCTCCGGAGGCCTTGTGCCGTGCCGGTGATGGGGTTGTCGCTTGCCAGAGCGTTTTGGCTGCGCGGCGGCGCCGGGATTGGCATCTGGTGGCGCCATGGCTTGGATCTCCGCTGGGCTGCTGGACAACTCTCCACATGCCTCGAGGTTCCGGATCGCCATGGCACTACCGTCGGGTGCACGAGGTGATCGAGGTTTGGTCTTCAGACTACGATTCAACAAGCGCGTTACATGGTTCCTCCGCGAGCGCGAGCCGCCTTCGGCAGAAGATGCCAGCCGCGTGCCGCTCTAGCCAAAAGCAACCGTCTGCAAGGCGTTCGGCAACTTTAGAGCTCCGACTGTGCCTCCCAGATGGGCCATATAGAGCCATATAGAAACGACCAAGCTGATGCCTGCTAAGGTCTCGGGATCTCGTTTTATCGGCGACATCAGGCTGCCGCGCTCGGCAGGTCAGCAGATCCGATGGAGGGAACAACCCGGCACGGTGATGGTTCGGTGGCATCAAAGGTGATAGAGAACGATGGGTAAAAAGCCCAAACAGCACACAGAAGCCACGGCGGATCGTGAAAAAGCGATCGAAGCGCTCTACTTTGCGCGCAAGTGCGGCCTCACCAAGGAAGAGGCACTCAAGATGTTCAGGGAAGCCCAAATCAGGATCGATGATGGACCCAAAAGGCACTCCGGCAAGCGAACTTAGAAGCGTTCGTCGAGCGCTCGTCTCAGCCAGCGGCGGCGCATGATCTTCTTCACCTCCGACACGCATTTCAACGATCCCCGCATTTTGCGGCTCGACCCCCGCCCCTTCAGTTCATTGGCGGCGCATGACCAGGCACTGACTGAACTTTGGAACGAGACTGTTGCTCCAAACGACGAGGTTTGGCACCTCGGCGACTTTGCCAGGGGATCGGCCGAGACAGTGTCTTCGCTGCTGTCCTGCCTCCACGGCACCAAGCACCTCATCATCGGCAACAACGACGGCGTGGTAACGCTCCGCGCTTCGGCTTGGGCTAGCGTGCAACACTACAAGGAGCTGACTGTCGAGGGCCGTTTCTTGGTTCTTTGCCACTACCCGTTCCGCACCTGGAACCAGATCGGCAAGAAATCGATAAACCTGCACGGCCATTCTCATGGCCGGCTGAAGCCGATGACGCGCCAGCACGACGTCGGCGTAGACGCCTGGGATTTTCGCCCAGTCACTTTTGCTGCCATACAGGCCAGGCGGCGCCGCCGAGGTTAGCGCAGCAGATGGTCGAACGATCGACGTCTTTACGTGGTGATGCTAGCCGCAAACAGGAATCCAGAAATCCTGCCCCTGGGGTATTGCAGCCTTGCCTGGAACGCACCGCGAGTAAACCGGACCGAGGAGCGCCCCACCCGTCTGCACAGCCGTCACAACCTTTGGGACAGGCGCCGACCCCCGTCGTCACCCCGGCGGCGCGCCACTGGCGCCCAATCGTTCATCCACCTCGCTTGAAACGAGCTTCAATCGCCGTCCTTGGCGATCTCAGTGCCACATTCTCTCTCTAAGCCACTTAAGAAACCTGTTCCCTCCAATCGACCGGCGGACTCTAGCGGCAGCCCACTGCCCTCTGAACGTGGTTCCGACATGGCAACTGCAGACGATGTCATGCAACTCACCGTCAGACAGTTCGAAGAAGCGCTTTGCTTCCCCATAGGTGTCATCCTTCAGGCCTAACGCACGCAGTAGCGGGTCCTCGAAGGCCACTGTAATTGGCGAGCCCTCACCGCGTGCTGCGTCGCGGGCTTCCCGCTTCAGATACTCAGTGCCGGTAAGGGCTCTCAGGCGTCGCTCGGGATGTTGTGCCAGCAACTCTGCCCAGCGCTCAATACGCTGTTGCCGGGTCATGATCGGGTATGTCGAGAGGGGTTCTACTTCTGCAATTGTCTGCAATTGACTTAGAGTTTGGTGTTCCATCGTCGGCTCCTTTTGATCGAAGTCCCTTCCCCACAAAAACTATCGCGCGCCTACGCACTGACAAGAGCCGGTAAGGCGGCCACTTGCCCGACATGGATTGCGAAATGACAAAAACAGCGCATTGCTCCGCCGGCGCGCGAAACGATATCTCATCCCAAATCAGACCGAAGCCGTTCAGAACGAACAGCTCGCCACCCGCCCACAACAACAATTTAAATTAGTAACGCCTTATGGAACTTTGGGGTTGGCGTTTCATTTCATCGGCATGGAGGCCACTGTAATCCAGTGAATTGGATCTTGAGACAGGCACAAGGCCGACAAGGCGCCCCTTCCACGTAGCTTGAGCCAACCAAAAGAAGACCTGCTTTGCGGTTCGGCGCGTCCGCCATTTCTGACAAAATCGATGTCCGCTTCCAGGCCGGCAAACACACAACCCAAACGACAGGAATGAGGGCGCTTTGCGGACATTCGCATAAGCCCAAAACTGGACCTACATCGAGCCGGCCTATCAACCTGCTGCTGGGCATATTCAACAGCCTTTCGGAGCGCGTGCAGGGCAAGATCGGCGTCCCGTGCCGAAGGGCTTAAAGAAAGACAAGGCCG
This sequence comes from Mesorhizobium sp. M0715, assembly GCF_040320355.1. Classification (NCBI taxonomy): domain Bacteria; kingdom Pseudomonadati; phylum Pseudomonadota; class Alphaproteobacteria; order Hyphomicrobiales; family Phyllobacteriaceae; genus Mesorhizobium; species Mesorhizobium sp. M0715. The sequence goes on from NZ_JAMYPL010000009.1 coordinate 216,722, forward strand.
AGAGAATCAAGCCAGGCTTGGTCGGCCGGGTCAAGTTTTTCTGAAGGGCGAAGAAAAACTGCGCCATGCAAAGCTGCTGGACTACCGTGAAGAATAACTAACATTGGCGAGGGTACTGCCAACGTTGAGGAACAGAACCGTGTGCCTGACGTTGTGCCGGATCGACGTCTAGGAGAAACGGCATGGTGGCGCCACGCGCGGTCTGGAAGGGCTTTCTGAGGGTCGGTTCCGTGTCATGCGGGGTAAAGATAGTGGGTGCCACAAGCGAGGCAACCAAGATCGACTTCAAGATTTTGAACCGCAAGGACGGTTTACCCGTTAAAAGCGCCTATGTCGATGAAGAGACTGGCGACGTTGTCAAAGCCGAGGATCAGATCAAAGGGTATGAGGCGGACAAGGATGATTTCATCCACGTCGAGCCGGACGAGTTAAAGAAACTGAAGCTGACGTCACAGCATACACTTGACGTCGATTCCTTCGTTCCGGTTGCCGAGATCGACACACGTTATCTCGAGAAACCATACTACTTGATCCCGGCAGACGGCGCCTCCCTGGAGGCCTTTGCCGTCCTGCGCGATGCGATGGCCAAGAAACGCGTTGCGGCACGCTCCTGCGTCGTACTCTATCAGCGCGGGCGCGAAGTGTTGATACAGCCCCTTGGAAAAGGGATGTTGCTGACCGAGCTACGGACCCACAATGAGATGACATCGGAAGACACCGTCTTCGACGATGTGAAGAGCGCAAAATATGATTCGGATTTGCTCGAAATCGCGGGGCTTCTCATCGACAAGAAGGTGACAAAGTTCGATCCTTCGAAATTCGAGGACACCTACGAGGACGCGTTGATTGCCATGATTGACGCCAAGCGCAAGGGCAAAAAACCCCCGAAACCGGTACCGAAACCCAAGGAGAACGTGGTCGACTTGGCCTCAGTTCTTCGAAAGAGCCTCGCCAAGGAAGGGATCGGCCAAGATCGGCCAAAGGCCAATAGCCGCAAATCAGCTTAGGTGCTGGAACCGGCACTCGTTCGTTGCTCATCCATATCGCTTGCCGAGAAGCGGAGCCTTGAGCGCGTCTAGCTGATCCTGAAGGCGGCCTTTCTCCACGATCATTTCCTCAGGGCCTTCGCAAACGGCACCGTGCACTGCTCCGTTGCCTCGCTCTAGACAGATTCACCACTAGCATTTTCGGGAAGAGCCGCGCTCGTGTCCGCACCGTCTGACTGGCGCGTAACATGCTGTGTAACAATCGATTCTTAGATTTCTTGATTTGCTTGGATCGGAGGCAAGAATCGAATCCCACTTTCTCCGCCAGACGTCGAATTGTCCAGCCCGGAGACATGGGTAGCAGTTTGTACCTAAGACACGATGACAACCTCGTGCTCGGTTGCAAAGTCCTCTGTTCCAAGTCGATATATCCGAACTGCGAGTCATCGCCTCGATCACGAGCGCCCGGTTGCGTCAGGCTGACTTTGAAGTTCGGATGGATGACGGTCATTTCCTCTCGGGAGCGCTCCGCCGAACATCTCCATGGTCCTTTCAATGAGGCGATAGATAGTCAGGCTGCGCCGGCTGCAGTCGCGGTCAATGGCTGGAGGAAGTGATCGTTGAGTGACACCGGCCGCCCTGCATTCAGGCATGGGCGGCCGTCTTGTGGAGCGGGATGACGCGGCTCGATAAGCAGTCAGCGTGTTGGCGCTGAATCGCTCAAGCTTTCGTCACCTCCGCCCAGATCAGCCCGCGGCGCTCGGCACCGGCGTGTTGAGCAGCTGCTGTTCCCAGAGGTACGCGATGCCGCTGCCGCCGAAGTGCTGAATGAGAATCTCGGTCAGCTCCTCGACATGCTCGGTGCGCGCCCAATCGCGTTGCCATTCGCCAGCGAGCGCCATCACGGTCATCACGTTCGCGCCGGCCGCGATCATTCGCTGGATGGCAACTTCGTGAGACTCCTTCGAAATCCCGCCCGACGCGTCGGTGATCACGGTCACGTCCCAGCCTTCGCCGGCGGCCTGGATCACAGGCATTGCGACGCAGACCTCGGTCCACAGGCCGGCGATGATCAGCTGCTTGCGGCCGGTCGCCTTGACGACGTTCACCACGTTCTCGTCCTGCCAGGTGTTCACCCAGGTGCGATCGAGGACTTCCTGGTCCGGAAATACGTCGGTGATCTGCTTGAAGAGAAGTCCTCCGCGCGCCGCAATCACGCTGGTGAGAATGGTCGGAACATCGAAGGCTTTTGCTAGCTTCGCCAGCGCGGTCGTGTTGTTGACCACCATGTGCGGGTCGTGGCTGTTCAGATTGGCCAGCTGATAGGGCTGGTGGTCGATCAGGACGAGGACCGAGTCTTCGGGACGAAGAAGCGAATCAAGGCCGTTACGAGGGGTCATCAAGACTTCCTTTCTCTGCCGCTCTGGAAGGCAATGGGTTCATGGGAGACACACGCCAGTGGGCGGGCGTTGCCTGGGACGTAATTTGCCGTTCCTTTTGGTGATGCGGTAGTGCCATAATCGGACAAGCTGTGTCGCGAAATGAGGAACGCTGGAGTGGACATCGAAGATCTGCAAACATTCGTCGCAGTGGCCGATGCCGGGGGCGTATCGGCCGCCGCGCGCCGGCTAGGCGTCTCCAAGTCAATCGTCAGTCGGCGGCTCTTTCGGGTTGAAGCAGAACTTGGCGTCCAGCTGCTTGCACGAACGACCCGCGGCGCCTCGCTTACAGAAGCGGGCATCACGTTCAGAGACCATGCGGCCCGAGCCAGCGCCGAGATTGATACGGCCAGGGAAGCGATCCTCCCCACCGGTGAGTTGCGCGGCCGCCTGAGGGTTGCCATGCCGCTTACTTTCGGCGCGACCCATTTTGCTCCCGTGCTCGCGGAAATGGCGCGTCTGCACCCGAAGCTTCACATCCATACTTCTTATAGCGATCGCTTCGTCGATCTCATCGCAGAGGGTTTCGATTGCGCGATCCGGGGCGCCTACCTTCAGGACTCCAACCTGATCGCGAAGCGCGTCGGGCCTGTCCATGGAAAGCTTGTCGCGAGCCCGGATTACATCAAAGCGCACGCGTCACCCGAGACTCCGGACGAACTCGTCACCCATCAGGCCCTCATGCAGGGAACGGAAGCCTGGCAGTTCATGGATGGCGACAAGATTGTTACGGTCCAGCCGCAGGGCAGGTTCAAGGCCGACAGCGCCACGGCGCTTGCCGCGACGGCGGCGGCAGGTCTCGGCATCGCCTGGCTCCCCGATTGCATTACACATGAATATGTAGCCTCCGGCGCGCTGGTCCCGATCATGACACGCTATCCGGTACCTCCGGGAGCTGCGTATGTCGTACGCCCGCCGGGGCAGCATCCTACGCGGAAAGTGCGCGTGCTCACCGAGATGCTGATTGAGTATTTCAAACGCAACCCGGATCTTTGGGGTCTTGACGGCTAGGACACGAACGGTTCGAAGCCGTGTCAAAGAACCGCGTTCGACGGTCCCATTGCTCCGAGCCGTTGCGTTCGGCGACATTGCTTGCACGTTCCGTGCGTCAGCGCCCTTACAGAGCCTTTAGCCTTTGGAAAGGGAGATGTGTTTCTTCTCGAGGGAGCAGGCGGCGCGCCGGCAGCAGAGGCGAATCGATGGATATCTTCGGCATCAAGGCACTGTTGATCTGCGCGCTGATCTTCATTCCGTTCGAACATCTGTTTGCCGAGCGGCCGCAGAAGATCTTCCGCAAGGGCTTCGCTGTCGATCTGATCTATCTGCTGTTCAACGGCTTCATCATAAAGCTGGCCATCGTCATGATGGCGGCAGGCGCGCTCGGTGCCGCTGCGCTCCTGGTCCCGCCGGCGATAACGAAGGCCGTCAGCGGCCAGCCCGTCTGGCTGCAGGTTGCCGAAATCATCGTGATCACCGATATCGGCGTCTACTGGACACATCGGGCCTTCCACAAAATCCCCGCGCTTTGGAAGTTCCATGCCGTTCACCACGGCATTGAGGAACTCGACTGGCTCGGGGCCTTCCACAATCACCCCGTCGACGCCATCGTCACAAAGGCAATATCGCTGACGCCGATCTTTTTCCTCGGCTTCTCGGAAGCCTCGATCGCCGTCTTTTCGACCATCTACCTTGGACACACGCTGCTTGTGCATTCAAACGTGCGGATTCCGTTCGGCCCCTTGAAGTGGCTGATCGCCAGCCCGCAGTTCCATCGCTGGCACCATGCCAACCAGCGCGAAGCCTATGACAAGAACTTCGCCGGGCAGTTGCCTTTCCTCGACATGCTGTTCGGGACCTACAATCCCACCGGCGACAAGGTGCCGGACAAGTACGGCGTCGACGATCCGATCCCTTCCACCTATTTCGGTCAGATCGGCTATCCGCTCCTGCGCCGCAGGAAGCTGAACCGAGCAGTGCCGAACACCGAAGCCTGACAGCTGGCCCGACGGTGCGGTATCCACCCCGATCCGCTTTCGGGCCGTAGAACGCCGAACCACGGGAAGGCTTTTCGCGTCGAATCGGCTAAACCCTGAGGCATGAACGAGACGTCTCTCTATGCGCCGGTGAAGCGGTTCCTCGAAAGCCTCGACTTCGTCGTCAAAGGCGAGATCGGCGGCTGCGATGTTGTTGCATTGCGCGAGGGGGAGCCGCCGGTTGTCGTCATCTGCGAGTTGAAGCTGCAGTTCAATCTCGAACTGGTGCTGCAAGGTGTCGATCGCGCGGCGGCCTGCGACGAGGTGTGGCTGGCCGCGCGCATGTCGGCCCGCGGCAAGGGCCGCGAAAGCGACGCCAGATTTCGCAATCTCTGCCGCCGTCTTGGCTTCGGCCTGCTCGGTGTGACCGCGACGGACCGGGTCGAGGTGCTTCTCAGCCCGATCGCGCTGGCGCCGCGCAAGAATGCCCGCCGGCGCTCTCGTCTGGTTGACGAGCACCAGCGCCGTCGCGGCGATCCCGTTGCCGGAGGAGGATCGCGCAATCCGATCATGACGGCCTATCGTCAAAGCGCCCTCGCCTGCGCTGCCGCCATGGTGGACGGACCCAGGCGACCGCGTGATCTCAAGGCGGTGACGCCGATCGCGCCCAAGATACTGCAGCACAATGTCTATGGCTGGTTCGCGCGCGTCGACCGCGGCCTCTACGATCTTACGGATGCAGGCCGTGCCTCTTTGGTCCGTTGGCCGCAGGCATCGCACGCCCGACACGCAATTTTGAACGCACCGGCCATATGATTGAAGATTCCGGCGGCGCTCGCGGCGGTCCGCTCGGTTGATTTCTCCGACAAAATGTGTTGCTTGTCCCGCCCATGAAGAAGCTCTGCATGACCGCCTTGGCGTCAGTGACACTGAGTTTTCCAGCCAGCGCAATGGACAATGCATTGCGCGCCGGTCTGATGAAACTCGATCCCCAAACCCGTCTTGAACAGCGTTGCGACGCCGAAGTGCTCGACCGCATCACCCATGACGATCGCAAGTTCAAAGCCGATCGCGTCGTCGCCTACGCCTTCGCCACGCCCGAGATGGGTGCCGATGCAATCAAGAGCCCGGGTGCTGCGTTTCGCAGCAAGGGGCAGTGGTACCGGCTGAAATTCAAGTGCCAGACCGCGCCGGACCATATGGAAGTTTTGCAGCTCCGCTACCGGATCGGGGACGAAATTCCAGAAGCCGACTGGGCAAGGTACAATCTCTACGATTGATTTGTGATCTGCCATGGTTTGCCTGGCTGTCGCGAGTGCCGCGAAGCCGTGATCCGGCTTGACGCAATGCTGCTTCGGTGATGCAGCCACGCGTGATCCCTTGACGCCAGGGGACCACCAAGTTAGGGCCTCTGGATAATCGACGAACACTCGGCAAAATCAGCAAGGGCTTCCTGTCGATGGACATTTTTTTCAGCGCTGCCAGTCTGACCGCCCTGCTGCAGGTCATCGCCATCGACCTCGTGCTGGCCGGCGACAATGCGATCGTCATCGGCCTCGCCGCGGCCGGCTTGCCCGCCGAACAACGCAAGAAGGCGATTCTTCTCGGCGTGGTGGCGGCAACGGTGCTGCGCATCGGGTTTGCCGCAATTACCGTCAAGCTGCTGGCGATCGTCGGCCTGCTGCTCGCCGGCGGCATCCTGCTGCTGTGGGTCTGCTGGAAGATGTACCGCGAGTTGCGTACGTCGCATGCCGATGAATTGGAAGCGACCGAGGCACTGTCGAATTCGGACCTCAACAGCGACCAGGCGGTCGCCGGCAAGACGAAGCGCAAGACCCTTGGCCAGGCTGCCTTGCAGATTGTCGTCGCCGACGTGTCGATGTCGCTCGACAACGTGCTGGCGGTGGCTGGAGCGGCGCGCGATCATTTTCCGGTGCTGGTCATCGGCCTTGTGTTGTCGATCGCCCTGATGGGGCTGGCCGCGACTTTCATTGCCAAGCTGCTGCATCGCCACCGCTGGATTGCCTATGTCGGCCTGCTGATCATTTTCTATGTGGCTGTGGACATGGTCTATCGTGGCGCGGTGGAGGTCTGGCCGCATGTAAACGGTGCGGTCGGCTGAGGCTGGCGGACATCGGCATCTTCACTCAGTGGAAGCAAGACCGCCGTGCGTTTTGCCGCATCGCGGGCCTGCCCATACCAATGCCGCAATAAGTGTGGTACTGCGCCGGCAATCCTGAAAAGCCCGGAAAACCTTTATGTCCGCTCCCCGCGTGAGTTTTGTCAGTCTTGGATGCCCGAAGGCCCTCGTGGATTCGGAGCGCATCATCACGCGCCTGCGCGCCGAAGGTTACGAAATCGCGCGCAAGCATGACGGCGCCGACCTCGTCGTCGTCAACACCTGCGGCTTTCTCGATTCCGCCCGCGACGAGTCGCTCAACGCCATCGGCTCCGCGCTTTCGGAAAATGGCCGAGTGATCGTCACCGGTTGCCTGGGCGCCGAGCCGGACGTCATTCGTGAAAAGCACCCTAACGTGCTGGCGATCACCGGGCCGCAGGCCTATGAGAGCGTGATGGCTGCGGTCCATGAGGCCGCACCGCCTTCGCACGACCCCTATATCGATCTCCTGCCACCGCAGGGCGTCAAGCTGACGCCGCGCCACTACGCCTATCTCAAGATTTCCGAAGGCTGCAACAACCGCTGCACCTTCTGCATCATTCCCGCACTGCGTGGCGACCTCGTCTCGCGGCCGGCGGCCGATGTGCTGCGCGAGGCTGAGAAACTGGCCAAGGCTGGCGTCAAGGAACTTCTGGTCATCTCGCAGGACACCAGCGCCTACGGCATCGACATCAAGTACCAGACGTCGATGTTCGGCGACCGTGAAGTGCGCGCGAAATTCCTCGACCTTTCGGAGGAACTGGGCAAGCTCGGCATCTGGGTGCGCATGCACTATGTCTACCCCTACCCGCATGTCGCCGACGTCATCCCACTGATGGCCGAGGGCAAGATCCTGCCTTACCTGGATATTCCGTTCCAGCATGCCTCGCCGCAGGTGTTGAAGAACATGCGCCGGCCCGCACACGGCGAAAAGACGCTCGAGCGCATTCGCGGCTGGCGCGAGGTATGCCCTGATCTGGCCATCCGCTCCACCTTCATCGTCGGCTTCCCCGGCGAGACGGACGACGATTTCGAGATGCTGCTCGACTGGCTCGATGAAGCCAAGATCGACCGCGCCGGCTGCTTCAAATATGAGCCGGTCCGCGGCGCCCGCTCCAACGATCTCGGCCTTGAACAGGTCCCGCAGGAAATCAAGGAGGCGCGCTGGCATCGCTTCATGCAGCGCCAACAGAAGATTTCGGCGACGCAGCTGGCCAGGAAGGTCGGCAAGCGCCTACCGGTGCTGATCGACGAGGCGCACGGCACATCGGCAAAGGGCCGCACCAAATACGATGCGCCCGAGATCGACGGCTCGGTGCACATCCAGTCGCGCCGCCCGCTGCGCCAAGGCGACATCGTCACCGTCAAGATCGACCGTGCCGATGCCTATGACCTCTATGGTTCGGCGGTCTGACGGTCCGTATTTACTACATCTGGCGATAATTCAGCCGTCTTAACCCGCGCAGCCGCGATCCGCTCTATGGTTTGTGGACCGTAGATGCGGGAAATGCGGATGAACACCAGACCTGCGGAACAAAATTACATCGCGACGCTGGACCTGCTCAGGCTGGCGGCAGCACTTGCCGTCGTGTTCTTCCACTATTTCTTTCGCGGCGCTGCCGCCGAAGGCTACCTTGCGCAAGGCTATCCGCTTGCCGCACCATTCGCCCTCTACGGCTATCTCGGCGTCAACCTGTTCTTCCTGATCAGCGGTTTCGTCATTGCCTGGTCGGCGGAAAACCGGAACTGGGATCAGTTTGCGATCGCGCGGTTCGTTCGCCTCTATCCGGGTTTTCTGTTCTGCATGACGATCACCTTCGCGATTGTCTTCCTTGTCGGGTCGCCGCTGCTTTCGGCCTCTTTCGTTCAGTATGCCGCCAATCTGTCGATGTTCGCGCCGGCCTTCGGCCAGCCCTTCATGGACGGCGTCTACTGGTCGATCGTGCTTGAACTGGTGTTCTACGGATGGATCACGCTGGCCCTGTTCACCGGGCTCTTCCAGAAACGCAAGCTGGAGCTGATCTTCATCTGGCTGGCGATCTCGGCCTTGAACGAGTTCTTCATCGGCAGCGGCGGAGCCAGGCTGCTGTTCCTCACCGAGTTCGGCCCGTTCTTCGCCGCCGGCGTGCTGGTCCACCAAATCCATTCGCATGGCCGTTCTGTGCCGGCCCTGCTGCTGCTTGCCGCCGCGTTCCTGATCTCCTGCGGAACGCTATCGGTGACGCAGCACTGGATGCTTGGCCACTACGGCATTGCCGTTGCCTCGGCCAATCTCGTCGTCGCCAACGTCGTCATGCACGCGGCCTTGATCGGCGCGGTGCTGCTGCGCGACCGTGTCAGGGCATCGGGGCTCACTCTGGCGCTGGGCGGGCTGACCTATCCGCTCTATTTGCTGCACCAGGACATCGGCTATCTCGCCATCAATGCGGCAACGCCCCTTGTCGGCAAATGGATTGCCGCTCTTGGTTGCGTCGTGCTCATGCTTTTCATTTCGTGGGCGATCTGGCGCACCTGCGAACAACCGGTACAGCGGTTGCTCAGGTTTTGGCTCGGCCGCGCGGTCGATGCCGGACGAACGCGGTTTCGTCGCCCCTCTGCCGGCGCACAGCCCGCCGAATGAAGAAGGGCGCCTCGCGGCGCCCCTCCGTCTCATGTCTCGCGCTGCTTATTTCGGCAGCTTGTCGTCGACGCCTTTCACATAAAAATTCATGCCGAGCAGCGTGCCGTCGTCGGCGACTTCACCATCCTTCAGCCACGGCGTGCCGTCCTGCTTGGCAACCGGTCCGGTGAAGGGATTCCAGCCGCCGGCGATCTTCTTTTCGGTGGCTTCGGCCATCGCCTTCACGTCGTCGGGCATGTTGGTGTAGGCCGACATCTTGACGGCGCCGTCCTTGATGCCGAGCCAGACATTGTCCGGCTTCCAGGTGCCGTCGAGCGCGGCCTGGACGCGGCTGATGTAATAGGGACCCCATTCGTCGGTGAGCGAGGTCAACTGCGCGTTCGGCGCGAACTTGATCATGTCTGAGGACTGGCCGAAGCCTTTCAGCTTGCGCTCCTCGGCCACCTGCAGGGCAGCGGTGGAATCGGTGTGCTGGACGATGATGTCGGCGCCTTGGTCGAACAGCGCCTTGGCGGCGTCGGCTTCCTTGCCCGGATCGAACCAGGAATTCACCCAGACGATCTTGGCCTTGAAGTTCGGGTTGATCGACTGTGCGCCGAGCATGAAGGAGTTGATGCCCATCACCACTTCGGGGATCGGGAAGGAAACGATGTAGCCGGCAACGCCGGCCTTCGATTCCTTGGCGGCGATCTGGCCGAGCACATAGCGGCCTTCATAGAAACGCGCATTGTAGATGCCGAGATTGTCAGCGGTCTTGTAGCCGGTGGCGTGCTCGAACATCACCTTCGGGAATTTCTTGGCGACCTTCACTTCCGGGTCCATGAAGCCGAAGGAGGTGCCGAAGATGATCTTGCAGCCTTCGCGAGCCAGGCGCTCGAAAGCGCGGTCGGCGTCGGGGCCTTCCGAGACGTTTTCGAGATAGGCGGTCTCGACCTTGTCACCGAGCGCCTTCTCCACCTCGAGACGGCCCTGGTCGTGCTGGTAGGAGTAGCCGAAGTCGCCGATCGGGCCGGTGTAGACCCAGCAAGCCTTTAGCTTGTCCGCCGCCTCGGCCGTCGCTGCCAGCGACATGGCGGCGGTCGTGGTCATCAGGGCAATAAGCAGTTTTTTCATCGTGTTACCTCTCTGAGTTAAGCCTTGGAGCTTCCCGTTTGTTTTTATTGTCAACGATCCGGAACGAATGGCTGCCCCAAGGAAGCCGGCGTGTTCATCATCGTCAGACGCTTGTTGCGCGAGATTAGAACGAGAACCACGACGGTTGCCAGATAGGGCAGCGAAGAAAGGAACTGCGAGGGCACCGGAATGCCAAAAGCCTGTGCATGAAGCTGGCCGATCCACACCGCGCCGAAGATGTAGGCGCCGGCCAGCACCCGCCATGGCCGCCAGGAGGCGAACACCACCAGCGCCAGCGCGATCCAGCCGCGGCCGGCACTCATGTTCTCCACCCATTGCGGCGTGTAGACCAGCGAGAGATGGCCGCCGGCAAGGCCGGCACAGGCACCGCCGAAGATGACCGCGAGGTAGCGATAACGGATCACCTTGATGCCAAGCGCATGCGCCGAGGTGTGGCTGTCGCCGATCGAACGCAGCGTCAGTCCGGTCCGGGTCTTGAACAGGAACCACATGACGGCCGCGGTCAGCGCGATCGAGATGTAGAAGATCGGATCCTGCCCGAACAGCAGCCTGCCGACCACAGGGATTTCCGTCAGGCCGGGAATGTAGAGGTTGGGCAGCCTTTCGCCGGGCTGGCCGACGAAGCTGGTGCCCATCATGCCGGACAGGCCAAGGCCGAGCAGCGTCAGCGACAGGCCGGTCGCCACCTGGTTGGTGGCCAGCGACAGCGTCATGACGGCAAACAGCAGCGAGAATACCGCGCCCATGGCGATTGCCGCCAAAAGGCCGATCCAGGGCGAACCGGTGAGATAGGTCGCGCCGAATCCGCCGACGGCGCCCATGATCATCATGCCTTCGACGCCGAGATTGAGCACGCCGGAGCGCTCGACCACCAGCTCGCCGATTGCCGCGATCAACAGCGGCGTTGCCGCGGTGGCGATGGTCAGAAGGATGTTTACGGTGATGTCCATCAACGGGCTTCCTTCAGCTTCGGTGCGGCTTCGAGTTTGGCCACGCCTTCCGGTTTGGTCAGCGCCAGGCCGATCACGCGGATGCGGTAGTGGATGAGCGTGTCGCAGCCGAGCACGAAGAACAGCAGCATGCCCTGGAACACCCGCGCCACCTTGTCGGAAATGCCGAGCGCGCTTTGCACCGCTTCGCCGCCGAGATAGGTCAGTGCCAGAACCAGTCCGGCGGCAACGATGCCAAGCGGGTTGAGACGGCCAAGGAACGCCACGATGATGGCGGTGAAGCCATAGCCGGGCGAAATGACAGGCTGCAGTTGCCCGATGGCGCCCGAGACCTCGGAGATGCCGGCGAGTCCCGCCAGCGCGCCTGACAGCAGGAAAGCAAAAAAGACCATGCGGTTGAGGCCGAAGCCGGCGAAGCGCCCTGCCCGCGGGCTTGAGCCCAGCACGCGCACCTCAAAACCTTTCAGCATGCGGCTCATCAGGATCCAGACCAGCACCGCGGCGACCAATGCGAAGACAAAACCCCAGTTTGCCCGCCCGGCATCCGGCATCAGCTCCGGCAACACGGCCGAATCGTTGAACTGGATGGTCTGCGGGAAACCATGGCCCTGCGGATCGCGCCAGGGTCCGCGCACCAGCCAGTCGAGGAAGAGCTGCGCGACATAGACCAGCATCAGGCTGGTCAGTATCTCGTTGGTGCCGAAGCGAGTCTTGAGCAGAGCCGGGATCGCCGCATAGGCCGCGCCGCCGACCATGCCGAGCAAAAGCATCAGCGGCAGCACCAGCGGACCTTCGAACTGCGGAAACAGCACCGGAATCATCGAACCGGCAATGCCGCCGAGGATGAACTGGCCTTCGGCGCCGATGTTCCAGATGTTGGCCTTGTAGCAGACCGACAGGCCGACAGCGATCAGGATGAGCGGCGCTGCCTTGATCGCCAGTTCATGCAGCTGCCAGACCTGGCTGATCGGCTCGATGAAATAGATATTGAACGCGGTCAGGGGATTGACACCGAGCAGCGCGAACATGACGGCGCCGGCAATGATGGTCAGCGCAAAGGCGATGAACGGCGACAGGGCCGAAAAAAGCATGGAACGCTGCGGGCGTTTGACGAGTTCGAGGCGCATCATGCCGTCTCCAGCGAGTGTTCGGCGTGGCCTGGTTCGGCGCCGCCCATCAGCAAACCTACCTTTTCGAAGGTTGCCTCGGCGATCGGCATAGGCTTCGACAGCTCGCCATTGTGCATGACCGCGATCGCGTCCGATATCTCGAACAGCTCGTCGAGATCCTGGCTGATCACCAGCACCGCCGATCCGCTGCGCGACAGCTCGATCAAGGCCTGGCGGATGTGAGCGGCGGCGCCCGCGTCGACGCCCCAGGTCGGCTGGTTCACCACCATGACGCTTGGCCGGCGGTCGAGTTCACGGCCGACGATGAATTTCTGCAGATTGCCACCCGAAAGGGCCGCAGCCTCCGGATCCGGCGCACTCTTGCGCACATCCATCGCCTCGATGATGCGTTGGGACGCGGCTTGGATGGCACCGCTCTTCACCATCCCGCCGGAACCGACGAACGCCTTGCCGTCGGTGGCATGGCGCGACAGCAGCAGGTTTTCGGAAAGCTTCATGCGCGGTGCCGCACCGTGGCCGAGGCGCTCCTCCGGCACGAAGGCGGCGCCCAGCAGTCGGCGTCCGGTGATGCTAAGGCCTCCCGCATCCTTGCCACGAATGCGCACCGAGGCGGCATTCTGCTGCAGCACTTCGCCTGAAACGGATTCGAAGAACTCGCCCTGGCCGTTGCCGGCGACGCCGGCGATGCCGATCACCTCGCCGGCGCGGACGTTCAGGCTGATGCCCTTGAGCGGTATTGAGAATGGCGTTGCCGGCTTGCGGCTGAGGTTGCGGATTTCGAGCAGCGGCTGCGCCTTGTCGATGCCCTCGACCGGCGCGCGCACCACGGCCTGCACCTCGTTGCCGACCATCATGCGAGCCAGCGAAGACGCGGTTTCCTCGCGCGGATTGCAGTGGCCGACGACCTTGCCGTGGCGCAGCACGGTGGCGCGGTCGCAGATGCGTTTGACCTCTTCGAGCCGGTGCGAGATGTAGAGGATGGATTTGCCTTCCGAACGCAGGCGCTCCAGCGTCTCGAACAGCTTGTCGGCTTCCTGCGGCGTCAGCACCGAGGTCGGCTCGTCCAGGATGATGAGCTGCGGGGTCTGCAGCAGGCAGCGGATGATCTCGATGCGCTGGCGCTCACCCACCGACAGGTCGCCGACAAGCGATTCAGGATCGAGCGGCAGGCCATAGCTGAAGGAAAGCGCCCTCGCCTTGGCCGCGATGCTGCTGATCGGCGAGCCGTCGTCCAGCGATAGCGCGATGTTTTCGGCCGCGGTCAGCGCCTCGAACAGCGAAAAATGCTGGAACACCATGCCGATGCCGAGTTTTTTCGCGGCGCCGGGGTTGGAAATCCTGACCGCCTGGCCGTTCCAGAAGATCTCTCCGGAATTGGGCTCCAGCGAGCCGAACAGCATCTTGACCAGTGTCGACTTACCGGCGCCGTTTTCGCCGAGCAAAGCGTGGATTTCACCTCTGGCGATGTCGAGATCGATGTGATCGCACGCCGTCAGCGTGCCGAATATCTTGGTGAGGCTACGCACCTCGAGCAGGTTCGTGCCGTCCTGATTTGCACTCACAGTGCCTCCCATCTGGTTAGCCAGACATGTTCTGTGTTCCCGCAGGCATGGTAGGCGCGGCCGGCTCTCATCGGAAAGCGGCACGCGTCTTGAAAGAGCTTCAAGAATTTCAGCGGAAATTCAAGGGATAGCAAGGCAGAACGAACTAAGGGATGAGAATGGTCGTCCCTGTGGTCCTGCGGCCCTCGAGATCGGAATGCGCCTTGCCGGCGTCTTTGAGCGCATAGCGCTGGTTGATCTTGATCTTGACGGCGCCACTGAGCACGACTTCGAACAGGGCAGCGGCGGAGGCCTCGAGGTCTTCGCGCTTTGCGTTGTAGACGAACAGCGTCGGCCTTGTAGCGAACAACGAGCCCTTCTGAGCCAGCAATGACATGCTGAACGGCGGTATAGGTCCGGAGGACTGGCCGAAGCTGACGAACATGCCGAGCGGCCTCAGGCAGTCGAGCGAAGCCGGAAACGTGTCGTTGCCAACCGAATCGTAGACGACATCGCACTTCCTGCCGCCGGTGATGGCAGCAACCCCGGCGACGAAATCCTGTTCCTTGTAGTTGATGACATGGTCGAAACCATGCGCCCTCGCGAGCTCGATCTTGTCGGACGAGCTGGCGGTGCCGATGACGGTCGCGCCGAGGTGTTTTGCCCATTGGCCGAGGATCAGCCCGACGCCGCCGGCCGCGGCGTGGAACAGGATCGTGTCGCCTGCCTTCACCTTGAACGTCCGGCGCAGCAGATATTCCGCCGTCATGCCCTTCAGCATCATCGCGGCGGCCTGTTCGTCGCTGATGCCATCCGGAACCTTGACGACCCGGCTGGCATCGATGACGCGCTCTTGCGCATAAGCCCCCGTCGTCACCGCATAGGCGATGCGATCGCCCGGATTCAGCCAGTCGACGCCCTGGCCGACCTCCAGCACCACGCCGGCGGCTTCGCTGCCTGGCACGAGCGGGAAGCCGCCGGGCGGCGGATAGAGGCCAGAGCGATGATAGACATCGATGAAATTGAGGCCGATCGCGGTGTGCCGGACCAGGATCTGCCCGGATCCCGGCTGACCGAGGTCGGCGTCCTCGTAGGTCAGGACTTCCGGGCCGCCGTTGGCGTGAATGCGGATCGCTTTGGACATTGCTAGGCTTCCTGTGGGGCTAGGCTCTCTGTGGGAGTGGCTGATCAGGCCTTTTTGGCACCGAGATTGGGAAAGAACTGCATGATGCCACCGATGCAGGCAAGGTAAAGCCCGGTGATGGTGATGCCGATCTTGGTGAAGGTGCTGACCTGCTCGCCCAGCACGCCGATCTGATCGTAGAAGGCAGCGAGTGCCGCCTGGGCCAGGGCAAGCGCGCCGAAAGCGCACCACAAGAGAGTCATCCCAAGGTTGATGCGCCGCAGCCGCACCACCCGCACCGGGTGGATGAAGTTGATCGGTACGAAAGTCAGGACGCCGGCCACCACCACCACCGCAAACGAAACCCATTGTCCGGGCTCGATGACGAACAGGGTGAACACCACCATGTTCCAGACCACGGGGAACCCCTTGAAGAAATTCTCCTTCGTCTTCATGCCGGTGTCGGCATAGTAGATGGCGCTGGAGACGACGATGATCGCCGCAGACAGGAATGACAGGCCCTCGCCCATGAAGCCGCGCTGATAGAGCGCGAAGGCCGGGATCAGCACGTAGGTCACGTAGTCGATGATGTTGTCGAGCAGTTCGCCCGACCAAGTCGGCAGGATTTCCTTGACCTCGAGCTTCCGCGCGATCGGCCCATCGATGCCGTCGACGAACAATGCCAGCCCGAGCCACCAGAACATCGCCGTCCAGCGCTCTTCGCTTGCCGCTACCAGCGACAGGAAGGCCAGGAACGACCCCGAGGCGGTCAAGAGGTGGACGGAGAACGCTCTCGCCTGTGGCCAGGTGACCTTCTTCTTCGGGCGCGGAATCCGGTCCGTGATCTTTTTGGCGGCTTTTCGGGCCGTTGTGTTCTTGCTCACGGGCCCCGCCAATCCAGCTTGCAGATTTCGGCCGAACGGCCGGCGAAATTCCAGTTGCGGCCGAAAGCCCGCATCTTGCTCTTGTCGGACCGGGCCACGATGATCTCAGGCGCGATCCAGTATTCCGAATTGCTGATCACCGTGTCCTTGTCGCGGTCCTTGCCGGGGATGGGTGTCACCGCTCCGTCGATAATCTTCGGTATCTGGAATATACGCGTCTTGTCACGCGTCTCATAGGTGATCGGCACCTGCTCGACGCCGAGGAATTTGCCGACGAGGATGGAGAGCAGCGATGTGGTTCCGCCTGCCTTGCCGGTGAAGATCTTGGTCAGCGCCTTGACCGCGTAGACAGAGGCGCGGCTGTCGATGAACAGGCCCGCGGTCCAGTTGCCGCGGCTCATGTAGCCGGGAATTTCCATGACCAGCCCGAGATTGAGGCCGGACAGATCTACTTCACCGAAATGGCCGGCATCGATGCGAAATCCCGCCCAGGTCTGGCAGTAGCCTTCGGTCGGCGGATGATTGCCAAGCGACAGCACGCAGGGGCAAAAAACCGTGCAATTGCAGGAGAGTACGAGCTCTCCCTTCATCGCCCAGCTCTGGTCTGCCATCGATTTTCCCCCACTCACAGCGAGACTACTAGCAGCGCGGCTGCCCAGACAAGCAGTATCGCACCGGCCAGCCGGGTTGGAACCCTGCTGGCGGTTTGTTTTTCGATCAGGGTGAACAGCCCGATCAACGCCATCCAGAAAATGTTCATGACGCCAACGGCGAACATCACCAGCATCAAGGCCCAGCAGCAGCCGAGACACCACAGACCTTGAGCGACACCGAGCCGAAAGACGCTGGCCGGCCTGGCGCTCCAGTTCGCGAAAAGGATCGAGAACGGGTTCTTGCATTTCTTCAGGCAAGCTTCCTTCAGGCCGCTGAACTGGTAGACACCGGCAATCAGCAGAGCGAGCGCAGCGGCAAGGCCGACGACCGGATCGAGCATCCCGGCTGACGAGGCGAATGCATGGGCGGCCAAGGTCAGCGCCGCGAACATCATTGAAGCGGCGAGCCAGACGCTGAGGTAACCGGCGACCAGCACCAGCGGGTGAACGACCGGTTCGCCCTTGATGCGAGCCGTGTCAGTGATTTCGCAATAGGTGCGGATCATCGGCGCCGCCGAAGGCAGCATCGTCGCGATCGCCATCAGGAACCACATGAAAACGAGCGCGCCGGCCTGCAAGCCGAGACTTGTGTCCAAAGGCACCGGTGAGAGGCACAGCACAAAGAACCGTTCCAGGAAATCGGGCAGCGGCAGTTGCGGCAGGCTGCGCAGCATCGTGTCGCCGGGGGCGCTGACGCCTGCAATCCCGCCTTCGGCGCCGCGGATTGCCATCGCGGCAAGGGTCAGCCAGGCAAGCAGGATGCAAGCGCCGACAACGACGTTTACCGTGACGCGAGGACTGCGCGCGATGCCGGCCATGGCGCGGCCGGCGCGGTCGAGATGCCTGAAGTCGTCCTGCTGGCCGGTCATGACATCCGAATGGGCCGAATCGCCGCGTTGATCAAGCGGCATGATCTGACCTATATGCTCATCGAACGGCAGGTCGGGTGGACCGCCTCGCATTGCAAGCCGGAAGCCGATCTTGGAGCATCAGCAAACTGCGCGGATACTGGTTGCCGGCACGGGGCCGGCAGGACTGATCGCGGCGCTCGGTTTTGCCGCCGAGGGTTTCCCGGTGACACTGGTCGGGCCGGAGGCCACCGCCCCCGATGGCCGCACGACGGCCCTGATGAACCCTGCCTTGAAAGTGCTCGACCGGCTTGGCGTGCTCGAAGCCGTCAAATCCAAGGCGGCGGCCCTGAAAGTGATGCGCATCGTCGACGCCACCAGCCGGCTGATCCGCAGCCCGGTCGTCACCTTCCGTGCCAGCGAGATCGACGAGGACCAGTTCGGGCTGAACCTTCCCAACAGCGTGCTCAACCCGGCACTCGCCAGCGCCGTTGCCGCGCATGCCGGCATCGACCGGCTGATGCCGATGGTGGCGAACTGGCATCTCGATGCCGAGCGCGCCCGTGCCGTCCTGTCCGACGGCAGCACGGTCGACGCAGCGCTGGCGGTCGCCGCCGATGGGCGGTTGTCACCGGCGCGCCAGGCGGCCGGCATCTCGACCTCGGCCCGGTCCTACCCGCAGGCAGCTCTCGTCCTCAATTTCGGCCATGGCGGCGACCATGCCTTCACCTCGACCGAATTCCACACCGAGACCGGTCCGTTCACGCAGGTCCCGCTGCCCGGCAATCGCTCCAGCCTGGTCTGGGTGGTCAAGCCCCAGACCGCGACCGACCTCGCCGCACTGGACGATGCGACGCTTTCTCAGCGGGTCGAACAGCAGATGCAGTCGATGCTGGGCCGGGTAACGGTCGAGCCAGGCAGGCAGATCTATCCGCTTTCGGCGGTGACGCCACTGCGTTTCGCCCGAGATCGGGTGGCGCTGGTCGGCGAAGCCGCCCATGTGTTTCCCCCGATTGGTGCGCAAGGCCTCAATCTCGGCATCAGGGACGTCGACGATCTAATTGGAATCGCTCGTGAAAATAGAGCCGATCCAGGTGCAGCCAAGGCGCTTGCAGCCTACGATTTCAAGCGCCGCCCCGATATTCTGGCGCGCAGCAGCGTGGTCAACCTGCTCAACATGTCGCTGCTTTCCGACATGCTGCCGGCGCAGATGGCCCGCGTTGCCGGGCTCGGTGTGCTCGGAGGCTTCGCGCCGCTTCGGGCTTTTTTCATGCGCGAGGGACTTCGTCCCGGCAGCGGTTTTGCCGCGCTTGCTGGCGGGTTAGGGAAACAGGTCCGGCGCTAGGATATTGTGCCGGATCAGGTAGAGCAGCCCGGTGACGGTCACGACCGACAGGCAGGTTGTGATCAGCACACTGGCCGACGCGCGCTGTACCCAGACGCCATACTGCTGGGCGATGACGAAGACGTTGGTGGCGGTCGGCAATGCCGCCAGAAGCACCGCCGAGAAGACCCATGTCTCAGAAAAATTGCCGATCCAGCTCAGCACGACATAGCAGAGCAACGGGTGCAGGATCAGTTTCAGCGCCGCAATCGGAACCATCTCATGCGGGACGCGATTGAGCGGCCTGAGCGCCAGGGTGACGCCCATGGCAAACAGCGCGCAAGGTGCGGCCGCCCGGGAAAGATATTCCAGAAGTCGCTCCACCGGCACGGGCGGTCGAAAGCCGATATAGGCGGCGCCGACACCCAGGGCGGTTGCGATGATGAACGGGTGCAGCACGATCTTGCGCACGACACCCAGCGCAAGCCGGAGAGGAGTGGTCTTCTCGTCGCCCGACAGCGCCATCATCATGGGTGCGACGGCGAAATGCATGATGTTCTCGAAACAGAAGATCAGGGCGACCGGCACGGCAGCCTCCTCGCCGAAGGCCAGCAATGCCAGGCCCGGCCCCATATAGCCGATATTGCCATAGGCGGCCGCGAGCGCCTTGATGGTCGATTGCGCTATCTCGCCGCGCGAGGTCAGCACCGACCCCATGAACATCAAGGAAAATATCATGAAGGTGGAGACGACCGAACCGAAGATGAAGCGCCATTCCGTCAGGTCTTCGAACGGCGTCCTGGCAAGCAGTTGGAAGAAAAGTGCCGGCAGCGCGACATAGACGATGAACGTGTTCATCCAGCCGAGCGCCTCCAGCGGCTGCCTGGTGATGCGCGCCACCAGAAACCCGACAAAAATCAAGCCGAAGAACGGAAGAACAAGACCGATGACGTCAGACATTTTTATGCTGGTCCGAAACCCTGGCGCCGGGCTAGCCCGTTGCTTGATAGGGCGTCAAGCGCCTCGGGATTGAATTGATGCGCGGTCTGCGCCAAATAAGCCCAAGGAATTCAGTGGTGAGTACGATGAAAACAGCCAAATTCGCAATCGGACAGGTGGTTCGCCACCGGCTGTTTCCATTCAGGGGCATTATTTTCGACGTCGACCCGCAATTCGCCAACACCGACGAATGGTACGAAGCCATCCCCGCCGACGTTCGACCGCGCAAGGATCAGCCTTTCTATCATCTGCTCGCCGAGAATTCGGAGACCGAATACATCGCCTACGTCTCCGAGCAGAATCTGCTTGAGGATCAGTCGGGTGAGCCGGTCCGGCATCCGCAGATCAAGGAGATGTTCGACAAGAGGCCGGACGGCGGCTACCAGCCGAAACGGCAGTCAAGGCACTAATCCGCGGAGAGACGGGCACAACAAAAGCGGGGCATGACCCTAATGCAGTTCACTTAAGTTGGGCTGGATGAGGATCTGGTAAGACCTATCGAACAGGATGGAGATTCGTTTCCATCCTGTTCGT